>DASYTI010000019.1 GCA_036002485.1 Candidatus Methylomirabilota bacterium
GGTGACACCAAGTCCGGCGGCGCGACGCAGGAGGCGCTGGGTCGCGACCCGGCCCCGGAGCTCGACGGCAAGCAGGACGAGGACGAGGCCGAGCACGACCATGTAGGCCTGGGCATACAGCCGGGCCGTCGTGAAGCCATAGGCCGCCTCGTAGAGCCAGACGCGGCGGAAGGCAGAGATGAGAAGGAGACTGGTTTCCGCGACGAGCAGGAGAGAGATGCCGCGCGCGGCACGCTCCAAGGAATGCGGTGGGGGGGTCTGGGGGAGGAGCGGCGCCGCTCCCCCCCAGGTCCGGTTAGCGCTCGGGGCGCCCCATCGATCGAGCGCGAGGATCAAGATGATGCAGATGCTGGCCGCGGTGGAGAGCTCGCCGAAGCCGCGCCGGGCATGCTCCGCATAGCTCGTCCCGCTGCCCACCATCGCCGCGGGATCGCCGTAGAGATAGGAGAGCTGCAGGAGAAGGAAGAGACCGAAGAGTCCGGCCACGGAGGCCAGAATGATGAGCCGCTCCAGGCCGCCCACTCGGAGTGACGAAGATCCCGTCGGGCGGGGCGTCCGCGGGACGGCATTCTCGCGGAGACTCACCCCGCCCGCTCCGAGAGCGCCGGCGAGCAGGGCTCCGAAGAAGATGAGGCGGGGGACAAAGTCGACGCGCTCGATGAGCTCGATCACGGTATCGCGGGCTCGGGCCAGGAGGGGATCGGCGCCGGCCAGGAGAAGGGCCAGCACCGTGACGACGGGCAATGCCATGGCCGCGCCTCGCACGGCGGGGCGATGCCGCGGACCCGCCAGCCCGCCCAGCAGCTCGATGCTTCGCCGCGCGGCCTCGAAGGCGGCGAGGGCGCCCGCGATCACGGGCGCGCCGGCGATGAAGGGCAGGTCGAGCCATCCCGTGGCCGGATCGCGCCCGACCAGCATGGCGAGCGCGAGCAGGATCATGGCGCACAGGGCGATCAGCGCGTGGAAGACCGGATCGGCGGTGAGCGCCGCTCCCACCCCGAGCACGCAGACGAGACCGAGAGTTCCGGCCAGCGGCGCCGACACGCGACGCGCCCCGAGCCAGGCGCAGAGGCCCAGGCTTCCCGCGGCCAAAGGCATCCACAGCGCCCAGTTGAGACCGATGGAGGCGTCGAACAGTACCCATGTTCCGAAGCCGGCCACGGTAAGGGAGGAGAGCCAGAGCGTCACGAGCGCCGTCATGATCAGCTTCTCCTCGTTGAAGTCGAAGAGGTGGCCAGGGGCAGCGAGCCGAACCGACGGTCGCGCGCGTGAAAGTCTCGAAGGGCCGCGGCCAGATCGACCGGGCCGAAGTCCGGCCACATGCGCGGGACGAAGCACAGCTCGGCATAGGCGCTTTCCCAGAGCAGGAAATCGCTCAGGCGCTGCTCGCCTCCCGTGCGGATGAGCAGGTCGACGTCGGGCGCGCCCGCCCCGCCATAGGCCTGGCCGAGGCGCCGGGCGAAGGCCTCGCGGGGATGCGGTCGGCCTGGCCGTCCCGGCCACGCCGCGCGCAGGATCATGTCGCGCGCCGAGTAGTCCACGGCCAGACGCAGATGGAGGCCGCGCGCCTCCGCCGTCTGGGCCTCGGCGCGAGTGACCGCGGCCGAGAGGGTGGCGGGAAGCCGGTCGCGCCGCCCGATGAGCGATAGGCGGACCCCATGCGCGGCCAGCGCGGCGGCCTCGCTTCGGAGGAATGATCCGAGGAGGGCCATGAGCCCATCGACCTCCGCCCGCGGCCGCTTCCAGTTGTCGGAGGAGAAGGCGAAGAGGGTCAGGGTGCCGATCCCGAGCCCGGGCGCGGCCTCGACCACGCGGCGGGCGGCGCGGACTCCGCGCCGATGGCCGGCCAGACGCGGCAGGCCTCGGGCGCTGGCCCAGCGGCCATTGCCGTCCATGACGATGGCCACGTGAAGTCCGCTCGACGGTGCCTGTCTAAAAGAACTTTGAATCATGAAGTATCACCTCAAAAAAAAGGGAGAGGGTCAGCGGCCGAGCGTGTGTCGCGTGGCCCGGATCAGCGCTTCCATGTGGTTGAGGTATCGGGCGAGCTCGCGGCGGCCCAAGGGGGCCAGCCGGTACTCCGTCCGCGGCCGCCGGCCTTCGAAGGTCTTGGTGCAGACGACGTGATGGGCATCCTCGAGCTTGCGGCAGTGGACGGAGAGGTTGCCGTCCGTGGTCTTGAGCAGGGCTTTGAGCTCGTTGAAGGTGAGCGATTCGGAGGCCGCGAGCGCGCTCACGATGCCCAGGCGCAGGCGATGATGGATCACGCTCTCGGGGGCGAGATCGGTCCGGCGAGCGCCCGGACGCCGCTCCGCCGGCGCGGCCTCGTGCGCTCGGGCGCCCTGGCGCGGTCGGCGCGCCGTGCCCGCCTCAGCCACCGTACTGCCTCGCGATCAGGACGCCGAAGACCACGTGCAAGCCGCCGAAGCCCACGATGAGCAGGAGATCGCCCCAGGCGGCGGGACCGAGCAGGGCGCAGGCGCCGAGGGCCATGAACCCGACGCCCATGACGGGCACCACGCGCACCGAGAAGGCCCCGCCGGCCACCACGCCCGCGCCATAGACGAGGAGCCAGAGACCGGGGAGGAGGCTCCACTGGCCGGCGCGGGCCAGGACGACGGTCAGGAGCCCGCCCGCGAGCATGGCGGGGGCCAGGCAGAGGGCGAACTTTCGCGCGGGACCTGAGGCGAGCGGGAGACCCGCCGCGCGGCTCTTGCGCGCGGTAGCGAGCGCGGCGAGGGGCACCGACACGGCGGCGAGGGCGAGCCAGAGGAGGAGCCAGCGCTCGCGCGTGCGAGCCAGCGAGGCGAGCGTG
This sequence comes from Candidatus Methylomirabilota bacterium, assembly GCA_036002485.1. Taxonomy (NCBI): domain Bacteria; phylum Methylomirabilota (SeqCode); species Candidatus Methylomirabilota bacterium. Next base: position 2,816 of record DASYTI010000019.1, read on the forward strand.
CCGACAAGGACGGCCAGGAGCCCGACCCCGATCAGGGCCCCGCCGGAAAAGGTGGTGACGGAAGCCTGCTCCATGGTCTCGCGGATGAAACGGAGATCGGCGAGGGCCCGGTCGTGGAGGGCCGCGGTCGATGGAGCAGGCATCGGTCGGTCGGCCGGCATGGCTCTACGGATAGCCGGCCTGGCTAGGATCTGTCAAGTACTTTATTTTGTAGAGTGCCGGGGCATCCGCTGCCTCGGGTGCCTGCCTTCGCACGTGGCGCGGCCTGACCTGATCAGCTAGTCTCACCGAGCATGAGCTCTTCCCGGCCCCGGCCGCAGGTCCTTCGGTGGTCGGGCGCCTTGCTCGTCATCCTCGCGGTCCTCGGCCGGGCCCTTGCCGCCGAGCGCCTCGAACCGCCTCCGCGCGACGAGAGCGTGATCCAGCTCCCGCCCGTCCGGGTGACGGCGCCGGCGCCCTTGCCGGACGCGCTGCCTCGAAATTGGGTGCCGGGGGCGGTGGACATCCTGGAGCGGCCTGAGATCGGGCCGTCGCGACCTTCGGTCCTCCCGGACGTGCTCGAGCGGCTGCCGGGAGTGACTCTCCAGAACGAGCAGGGGACTCCTTTCCAGCCTACGCTGACCTTGCGGGGCTTCGTCGTGTCGCCCGTGACGGGCCTTCCCCAGGGGGTGAGCGTCTTCCTCGACGGCGTGCGGCTCAACGAGCCCACGGTCGAGGAGGTGAACTTCGATCTGATCCCCTTGGAGGACGTGGACCGCATCGAGGTCATCCGCGGCCCCTCCGTCCTCTTCGGTCGCAACACGCTGGGCGGGGCTATCAGCCTGACCACGCGCCGCGGAGAGGCGCGCCGCGAGATCGGCACGGAGCTGTCCGGCGGGAGCTTCGGGCGGATCAACACCCGACTCCTGATGAGCGGGGAGGCTCGTCCCCTCGACTACTACGTGTCCCTGACCGGAGTCCGCGAGGAGGGATATCGGGACGATACCCAGAGCCGGCTCGCCCGCGCCTTCGCCAAGGTTGGCGTGCGCGCGGCCGGGCTCGACGCGACGGTCTCCTACCAGTACAGCAACAATCGCATCAGGCAGGCTGGATCGCTTCCGCAGAGCGAGCTGCGGTTCAACCGGCAAGCGAACATCTCCCCCGACTTCTTCGCCCCGGAGCTGCATCTCGCCATCATCAATGCCCGGTATGGACTCGGCGACGCTCTGACCCTGGAGGGCAACGCCTTCGTTCGCGCCCTCTCCACGGAGCAATTCAACGCGAACCTGATCGGCGCCAACACGCGGCTGCTCAACAGCACGCTGTCAACGGGCGGCCGACTCCAGGGAAGCTACCGCGGCGAGGTGGCGGGAGGCGACAACGTACTGATCGGGGGCGGCGAATACGTGCGCACCAGGGTCGCCAGCCGGACGTTCCAGGCGACCGGAGGGGCGGGGGAGTCGCTCGAGGCGGACCTCACCGATGATCAGCACACGCTGGGTTTCTATGCCCAGGACACCCTGGTGCTCTTCCGCGGCTTCGCCGGCCCCGGCTCGAGCCTCGTCCTGACCGCGGCGGCCCGCTGGGACCGCCTGCGCCACGACATCGGCGACCGCCTCGGCGGCGAGAGCGCGGGCGTCCACGACTTCAGCCGCTTGAACCCGCGCGCGGGGGCCAACCTGAATCTCAGCGAGCGACTCGGGTTCTTCGCCAGCTATTCAGAAGGATTTCGCGCGCCGGCATTTCTGGAGCTGACGTGCGCGGGGCCGGGCGCCGTCTGCCCGGGGCTCCAGGTGGGCGTGGCCCCGGATCCACAGCTCAAGCCGGTGACCGCGCGCAACTACGAGATCGGCATGCGCTCTCGGCCGTTCCTCTGGCTCGACCTCGACCTGACCGCGTATCGGATCGATGTCAGCGATGACATCTTTTCCGTCTCGCCCACGGGTACCACGGGGGTCTTCTTCCAGAACGTGGGCCGGACCCGCCGCCAAGGCGTGGAAGTTGGGCTCCGGGGCCGGCTGGGTCGCACGCTCGACGGATACGTGAACTACTCGTACACCGAGGCCACGTTCCTGGAGTCGACCGAGCTGGCCACGCCGCTTCCTCCGGGGGTGCAATCGGTGCGCGTGGGCAGTTCGCTCACTCTCGTGCCCCGTCATCGCGTCAACGCGGGTTTGGCCTACCGTCCATGGCCATGGCTTACCCTCTCAGTGGATGCGCGCTATGTCTCGTCGCAGTTCCTTCGGGGCGACGAGGCCAATCGTCAGCCGCCCCTGCCGGGGTACTGGGTCCTCGATGGCGGCCTCGCCGCTCGCTGGCGAGGCTTCGAGGCCTTCGTCAGGATCAACAACGTCCTCGACAACCGCTATGAGCCGTTCGGCACCTTTGCTCCCAACGGCCACCTCCCAGGCAATCCTGTCGATCGCTTCCTGACGCCGGCGCCCCCCCTCAGTGTCTTGGCAGGCCTCCAGTACACGTACTAGGTACCTGGGAGGGGCCTTCGACCCAGATCCACACTTGACATCGGTATCCCGTAGGCGCTAATAGGCGCTAATAGGACTGACCTTGCCCAGGGTTCGCCCCGGGGCAGTTTGAGCTCTACGCGTTGCGTTACGAGCTGGGGTAGTTTGGCCGCAGCCCCCTTTCCTTCGAGGAGGTCAAAGCGATGAGTGATACACAGCCTGTCCAAACGGACCACGCGTCGGTCAACCGCCGCCGCTTCCTGAAAGTGGCCGGGGGAGGCGTGGCGGGAAGCTCGCTCCTGACCATGCTGCAGGCGCGTCAGGCCCCGGCGCAGATCAAGGGAACCACGCTGCGCATCCTGCAGTGGAGCCACTTCATCCCGGCCTACGACGCCTGGTACGACAGGTTCGCCAAGGAGTGGGGCGACAAGAACGGTGTCAAGGTGCGGGTGGACCACATCCCCCACCTCGACATCCCGGCACGGATGGCGGCGGAGTTCGCGGCCGGGGCCGGCCACGACATCATCTACAACGGCTCGTCCATCTTGACGCGGCTCTACTACAAGAACCTGGCGGACCTCACCGACGTTGCCGACGCGGCCGGGAAGAAGTACGGGGGCTGGATCCCCGCGGCGAAGTCCCTCGTCGAGGTGGAGGGGCGCTGGTATGGCCTTCCCATCTTCTACATCCTGGCGCCCATGCTCTACCGCAAGGATCTCTTCGACGCCAACAACCTGAAGTATCCCGACACCTGGGAGCTGGCCCGCGTGGCGGCGCGAACCCTGAAACCCAAGGGGCATCCTACGGGCATCGCGCTGTCTCAATGCGCTGACGCGAACCTCTTCTGGCGCTCGATGTTCTTCAGCCACGGCGGGACGGAGGCGGAGCCCTCGGGCGCAAGCCCCACCCTCGACTCAAAGGAGCTGCGGGAGTTTCTCCGCTTCGCCAAGGCCCTCTTCGAGGAGGGTATGACCCCGGAGGTGTTCTCCTGGGATGACGCCTCCGACAATCGATATCTGGCTTCGGGCGTGGCCTGCTGGGTCCACGATGCGATCTCGGCGTACCGCACCACCGAGGACACCAATCCTCCGGTGTTCAAGAACACCTTCCTCGGGCTCGAGCCCCAGGGGCTGCCCAACAAGCGGGTCAGCGTGGCTGCGCCCAACGTCTGGATGGTGTGGAAGTTCTCGAAGAACCAGGGGGCGGCCAAGGAATGGTTGGCGTACCTCATCGACAACGATCTGGTGGGTATGACCGAGAGCCGCGGCTACAACATGCCGTACCTCACCGACCGCTACAAGAAGCCGATGCCCGTCATCGGGACTGACCCCAAGCTCCAGATCCTCCAGGACTTCCCGAAGATCGTCGCCTTCTACGGCTATCCGGGACCGTCCACCACTCCCATCCAGGAGATCGTCAACACCTTCATCTTCCCCGACATGATCACCAGGTTCTGTCGCGGCCAGAGCATGGAAGAGGCGATTAAGTGGGGGGTGGGCGAGTACCGTCGGATCTACGCCAAGCACAAGGGCGCATGACGGCAAGCTCGTCGAGCGGCGGCCCGGACGCGGCAAGCGCCCGGGCCGCTGCCATTTCTGTCGCCTCCCGGGCTCGTACCTCGGGGTGGTTCCGAAGCCAGACTTCCCGGCGGCTCGGTGTCGGGTATCTTCTGCTGGCTCCCGCGGTCCTCTACGTTCTCCTTCTCGTCGGGGCGCCTTTCCTCTTCTCGCTGTACCTCGCGCTGAGCGACGCCAACGTCGGCGAGCCCGTGGCGTCCTTCGTGGGGCTGGCCAACTTCCGGGCCGCTCTGGAGAGCGACGTCTTCTACATCGCCCTCCGCAACAGCATCGTCTTCACCGTGGTGGCGGCGATCTTCAAGGGCTTGCTGGGGACGACCCTGGCGTTTCTGTTGCTCCAGCCCTTCTGGGGAAGGAAGGTCGTGCGCGGCCTGGTGGTGATCCCCTTCACCCTTCCCGTCACCATCAGCGTGCTCTCCTGGAAATGGATGTACGACTCCCAGTTCAGCGTCATCAACTGGTTCCTGAGCCGGATCGGGCTCGTGGGGAGCTACGGCTCCCCGGATTGGCCGGTGTGGCTGGGCCAGGCGCATCTGGCCCTGGCCGCCTGCATCATCGTCAACGTCTGGCGCAGCTTTCCCTTCTCCGCCATCGTGCTGCTGGCGGGGTTCACGTCGGTGCCCACGGAGATCCTGGACGCGGCCAGGGTGGACGGCACGAGCTTCTTCCAGCGGTTCCGCTACGTGGTGGTGCCGATGATCGCCCCCATCCTCCTCATTGGGTTCCTCTTCGACACCGTGTTCACGCTGTCGGACCTCAGCATCGTGTACCTGCTCACCCAGGGCGGGCCGGCCAACGCCACCAAGATCCTGCCCGTGCTCGCGTACCAGGTCGGGATCCAGGCAGGGGCCCTCGGCCGGGGAGCGGCCATCTCGCTCTTCCTCTTCCCCCTTCTGCTGCCGCTCATGATCCTGCTCCTCAGGAACCTCAAGCGGAGAGAGGACTAGCCCATGGCGGCTCCGCGCACCCGACGGCAGAAGGAGATCCGGCGCCACCTCTGGATCTACGGGGCGATCACCCCCTACGTCATCATCGCCGTGTTTCCGATCTACTGGATGGTCATCACGGCCTTCAAGCAGAATCCCGACCTCTACCGGATGGACGTCTTCCCGCTCTGGTTCCACATGGCGCCCACCTGGAAGCACTTCTCGTATCTGTTCACCGACACGAACTACGCTGCCTGGATCATCAACACCATGACCATCGCGGCGTGGGTGGCGGTGATAACGCTGCTCGTCGGGGTACCGGCCGGCTACGCCCTGGCCCGGCTCCGGATTCCCGGGTCCGAAAACCTCGGGATTTCCGTGTTCATGACCTACCTGGTTCCGGCCATCATCCTTTTCCTCCCGCTCTCGAGGGTGGTGTCGATGCTGGGGCTGCAGGACAACTGGTGGTCGCTGGTCTTGGTGTATCCGACCATCACCATCCCGTTCTGCACGTGGCTCCTCATGGGCTTCTTCAAGACCCTGCCCACGGAGATAGAGGAGGCGGCACGGGTCGATGGCTGCGGGTACCTCGGCGCCCTCGTCCGTGTCGTCCTGCCCGTGAGCGTCCCGGGGATCCTCACGTCGGTGATCTTCGCCTTCACGCTCTCGATGCAGGACTTCCTCTACGGGCTGGCCTTCGTCGCGCCGGGTGACCAGAAGCCGGTCACCGTAGGCGTGCCCACCGAGCTGATCCGGGGCGACGTGTACTTCTGGGGTTCGTTGATGGCGGCGGCCCTGATGGTAGGGCTGCCCGTGGCGATTCTCTACAACTTCTTCCTGGACCGTTTCATCCAGGGGATCACCGGCGGGATCGGGAAGTAGGCGGGGCCGATGCCGGCCCCGCCTCGAGCGGCCGAGCCTGTCTAGTCGTCCTTGTCCGGCTTCTGGACGGGATCGGGACGGCCGGGGTAGCCAAGATGGATCATCAGATACTTGACCGGCTTGTTCGAGGAATTGGCGTGGTTGTGCCACCACCCGCCGTTGTCCATGAAGGACTGACCCGCGGCGTGGTACTGCGCGCCCTTCATGCCCACCGGGCCTGCCTCGTAGTCCGTGGTGAGCACGCCTTCGATCACGTAGATGTAGGTCGGCACCCGGAACTGCTGCTTCCCGGTTTGTCCGCCGGGTTCCAGCTCCACCGTCGCTCCCGAGACGAAGATCGGTGTGTTCACGGTGGCCGTGAAGCCGCCGAGCGACGAGACCAGCCCCTTGACCGTGAGCCCTTTCGGCTCCGGCGGCTTTTGGGCTTGGGCCTCCGCGGGCAGGCCCGTCAGGCCGACGATGAGCAAGCTGGCTGCGGCAACGATGGAAACCTTGTTGATCATCGGTGCGCTCCCCAGGTGGACATGTGAGTTGCAGATTGGCGGTTCAGGCCGCTCCGCGGTGTCCGCCGGCCTGCTCTCCCGCGCGTCCGGCGCCCGGAACCCCGCCGGGCTACGCGGAGGCTAGCAGAGGCTCTTCGCGAATGTCAAGGTTCGGCTTCCGCGCCGGCGGCGACGCTTCGTGGGCATCGCTCATTGTCGTGGGGTTGCTCTGGCTTCTCGCCTCGAGTCACCGGTCAGCGCACGCGGCGGACGTCTCGGTGGGGTTCCGCGTGGACGTCGTGGCCACGGGAATTGCCCGCCCGATCCAGCTCGCCTTTGACCCCCAGGGCAGACTCGTGGTCCTGAGCCACGGCTGGCGAGGCGATGCCGCCGCGGAAATCTATCGCGTTCACCTCGGAGGCCATCTGCCGGTGGATGCCGCGCGGGTGCCCCGCGTCGTGGTGCCGTTCAAGGATGAGTTGCGAAAGACCGTGTTCGGCAGCCTCGCGCTCGATCCTCAGGGGGGGGACCTCTTCCTCGGCGAGGAGAACGGCAATCGCATCTATCGACTTGGCGCGGACCAGCGCCTCCAGGCGGTGGCAGTGGGACTGAACCACCTCCTGGGCGGCAGCGCGCTCGCGCTCGACCGGCAGGGGCGGCTCGTCTTCCTCGACTACGCGAGCCCGGAAACGAATCTGCGGTCGGAGACGCCGCTCCCACCGTCGCTCAGCTGGCTCATCGACGAAGGGTATCGAGGCCCCCTGGTATTCCGCATCGATCCGCGCGAGGACCGGCCCCTGCCCAGACGAGCCGATCTCCTCGTTCCCGTGCTGCCAAAGACCGAGGTGGTGGACTTGCGCAAGGAGCCCCTCTGGCGACTGATCGGCGTGGCCGCGGCGAGCGGTGACGACCTCGTCTTCCTGAGCGTGGTCGGGGAAGTGTTCCGCTTCGGATCCGACGGCGATCTGCGTCTCGTTGCCCGATTGCCCGCCCTTCACTACCACCGGATCAACCTGGCCGTCGGGCCCGACGGCAGCGTGTTCGTGTCGGGGGGATTCCACATCCGCCAGATCTTCCGGATCTCGCCGACCGGGCAGGTGAGCACCGTGGCCAGCGAGCTGGGCGACCCGGGCGGCATCGTGTTCGACCGCGAGGGCGCGCTCTACGTCGCCGAGACCGCGCTCCATCGCATCATCCGCATCTCCCCCGCCGGCCGCCGATAAGGCCTCATCTGCTTCGTTGGCGCCCTCGATCGCACGCTCAACGTACAGAGAGTACGCCTCGCGTGCGACCTTCGGGCGCCGCCTCGCATCTGAGGCCTTCTCGACGCCCGGCGCCGTTTTCTGCCGCCAATCACGAGGACTCGGCCGGTCGTCGAGAAGGGTCCAGATGCGAGGCGGCGAGTGCGGCGGCACCCCGAGGCGTACTCTCTGTACGTTGAGCGGGTGCCGCCGCACTCGCCAACGAAGCAGATGGGCCCTTATCGGCGGCCGGCTAGGCGCCTTCGACCATGGCGGCCGTGAGGCCGCGGACATAGTCCCGCGCGAAGAGGGCGGAGATCGCGACCACGGGGATGGCCATCAGATTGACCCCCGCCACCGCGGCCAGCTCGTCGAGAGCCACGTCGAAGGTGCCGATCCCGGCCGTGATCGTCTGGCTTTGCCCACTCAAGAGAAAGACGGAGGCGATCATGAAGTCGCTGGCCACGGTTCCGAGGGCGAAGATGCCCGCGGCCACGAGGACGGGGCGGCTCATGGGCAGGACGATGCGGAAGAAGGCGGTGGTCCGGCTCGCGCCCTCGATGAGGGCCGCCTCCTCGATCTCCCGGGGCAGGTGCTGGAAGTAGGCCGAGAGCATCCACACGCAGAAGGGCAGGGCCATGCTGGGATAGATGAAGAGGAGGGCGAGGAGGTTGTCGTCCAGCCCGAACGCGTTCACGACCTGGAAGAGCGGGATGAAGAGGATGGTCTGGGGGATGACGTAGGTGGCGAAGATCGCGCGCCGCCACCACCGGAAGCCCGGGGGACGCAGCCGGCCGAGGGCATACGCCGCGGCGACACTTATGACAAGGGTCGCCACCACCGAGCCGGCAAACACGAAGAAAGTGTTGGCGAGCCAGTCCAGGAAGGGGTAGGAGCGGCGGAGCGCGTCCCCCACGAAGCCCCGAGTCTCGCTCTTGCGCTCGAATAGCTCCTCGAAGTTCTCGAAGGTCGGATTCATGACGATGAACGGGTTGCCGAAGACGTCCTCCTGGGGGGTCTTCAGCGACTGCACCAGCATGAAGTAGATCGGGAAGAGGCAGTAGACCGCGGCCAGGAGCATCAGGGTCCCATGGCCGAGCTTCGTCCACCAGGGCCTCGGGTTCATGCCGCCTCCGGCGAAGGGGGATCGAAAAGCCGGAAAAGCACGAAGAGAACCCCGAGCAGGAACGGGACCAGCGTCAACGAAAGCGCCGAGGCGGGTCCGAACTGGCCCGCCTTGATGGCGAGCCAGTAGGCGTGGGTGCCGATGACGGGGAAGACGATACGGCCCGCGGTGAGCATCCAGACATTGGCGAGGTCGGCGAAGGCGCTGGTCAAGGAAAGGAAGACCGCCAGGGCCAGGAACGGCTTGAGCAGCGGCACGGTCACCAGCCGGAAGCGCTGCCACGGGCTCTTCGATTCCAGGAGCGCGTACTCGAAGAGCTCGGGCGGGATGGCGTTGATCCCGGCGAGGAGGAGTACCCCGATGAACGAGCTGCCGCGCCAGATATTGAACAGCGTGACGCTGACGAAGGCCCAGGCCCCGCCGCCGAAGACGCCGTCGACGAGGTATTTCGCATGTCCCATGAAAGGGGCGTAGGCGGTCGAGGTCGGGGGGTTCAGGGTCCAGTACCAGCCGATCACGCTGACGCCCGAGGGATACGCCCAGGGGAGGAAGATGGCCAGGAAGACGAGGGCGCGGCCCCGGAACGGCCGGGCGAGGAGCAGGGCGAAGCCGAGTCCGAGAGCCAGTTTCGCGGCGCTCGTGACCACCGTGTAGACGACGGTGACAGCCGTCGCGCGCCAGAACTGGGCGTCGCCAAACTGCCGCCGGTAGTTCTCCGACCCGACGAAGGCGGTGCCGCCCTCTTGGAGCGGTGACAAGCTGGTGAAGCTCGTCCAGATCTCCCAGCCGAGCGGATAGGCCAGCACCGTGAGGAGCAGGAGCACAGCGGGCGACATGAGCAGATAGGCAGTTCGGATATCGCGCTGACGCTGCGTTCGCCTCATGGTCGCCCGGACCATACCTCGGCTCCGACCTCTAGAGCACCAGGAGGGTAAGCACGAGCGCGCCCCGGAGGGCGCGCTCGGCGAGACGTATCACGGTGGGCCAGGTGCTTACTTGATCACCTGCTCCGTCTTGTCGTCGAAGAAGTGAATGCGATCGGGAACGAAGGTCAGCCGGACCTTCTCGTGCAACCGCGTCTTGACCGTGGGCTCGACGCGGGCCACGATCTGCTGCCCGGCCGCCTTGGTGTCGAGGAGGATCTCGGCGCCCAGCGGCTCCACGACCTCGACCACGGCCTCGAAGGACAGGTCGGGCGAGTCCGAGCCCGCGCCCACGCGGAGATCCTCGGGGCGGACCCCCAGCGTCACCCCCTGACCCTTGTAGGGCATCAGGCTCTGCGCCTTCTGGGGCGGCACCTTGATCTTGATGCCGCTGGCCTCGGCGAAGAGCGCGCCGCTGCCGTCCGTCAGGGTGACCGGAATGAAATTCATCGACGGCGAGCCGATGAAGCCCGCCACGAACTTGTTCTGGGGCTTGGAATAGATCTCCAGGGGCTCGCCCACCTGCTGCACCCAGCCGTCCTTCATGACGACCACGCGGGATCCCAGGGTCATGGCCTCGACCTGGTCGTGGGTGACGTAGATGGCCGTGGTCTCCAGGCGCTCGTGCAGGCGCTTGAGCTCGACGCGCATCTGCACGCGCAGCTTGGCGTCGAGGTTGGACAGCGGCTCGTCGAAGAGGAACACCTGAGGATGCCTCACGATGGCCCGGCCCACGGCCACGCGCTGCCGCTGGCCGCCCGAGAGCTGGCGCGGCTTGCGCTTGAGCAGCTCCTGGATGCCGAGGATCTCCGCGGCGTCCTGCACGCGCTTCTGGATCTCGGCCTTGGGGAATTTCCGCATCTTGAGGCCGAAGGCCATGTTGTCGTACACGCTCATGTGCGGGTAGAGCGCGTAGTTCTGGAACACCATCGCGATGTCGCGGTCCTTGGGGGGGAGATCGTTCACGATCCGGTCGCCGATGGCGATCTCGCCCGCCGTGATCTCCTCGAGGCCGGCCACCATGCGCAGGGTGGTGGTCTTGCCGCAGCCCGAGGGTCCGACCAGGACCATGAACTCCTTGTCGCGGATCGTCAGGTTGACGTCCTTGACCGCGTGGACCTCGTCGTACTTCTTGTTCAAGTCCTTCAGCACGACCTGTGCCATGGGCGACCTCACTCGTTGAGCCGGGATTGGTGGCTACCGCGGGCGGGGCCCGGAAGCCCGCGCGCAGGATACTAGCATAGTTAGGCGATTGTGGGTATCAGTCCCCTGGCTACCCCTTGACGGAGCCGGTCAGGCCCGTGACGTAGTACTCCACGAAGAACGAGTACACCACGGCCACCGGGATCGAGCCCAGCAGCGCGCCGGCCATGAGCTGCCCCCAGAAATAGATGTCCCCGCGGATCATCTCCGACACCACACCCACGGGGACCGTCTTCTTTTCCGGCGACGAGAGGAATACGAGCGCGTAGATGAACTCGTTCCAGGACAGCGTGAAGGCGAAGATGCCCGCCGAAAGGATGCCGGGGACGGCGATCGGGAAGATGATCCTGATCATGGCCCCGAAGCGCGTCGCGCCGTCGATGCGCGCGCACTCCTCCAGCTCCTTCGGGATGGTCTTGAAGTAGGCCATCAGGAGCCAGGTGCAGAACGGGATCAGGAAGGTCGGATAGGTCAGGATGAGCGCCCACGGCGTGTCGCCCAGCTGGAAGGCACGGATGATGTTGGCGAGGGGGATGAACAGGAGCGTCGGCGGCACGAGATAGGTCACGAAGATCGCCGTGCCGAGGGTGCCGGCCATCGGGAACTTGAGCCGGCCGAGCGCGTAGCCGGCCAGGAGCCCGCAGAAGAGCGAGATGGCCGTGGACGCGCAGGCTATGAAGAACGTGTTCCAGAGCCAGTGCGGGAAGGTAGTCTTGGCGAAGAGGTCCTGGAAGTGCTCGAGCGTCGGGTGGAGCGTCCAGAAGGGCGCGTTGTTGGCCGCCCGCCAGGACCGGTAGAGCTCGGAGTCGGGGCGGATGGCCGTGATCAGCATCCAATAGAAGGGGAAGAGCGTCCCGATCACGAAGACCGTGAGGGGGATATAGAAGTACACCCACCGCTTCCACTTCTTCTCGATGACCAAGTGCTAAGCCCCCTCGAGCCTGCGGACGTACCGGAGCTGGAGCCAGACCACGATGAAGAGGACCGGGAGCATGAAGAGCGAGATCGCGGCGCCCTCGCCCAGGAGGCCCGTGGCGATGCCGATCTGGTAGGCGTAGGTCGCGAGGAGGTGCGTGGCGTTGGCCGGGCCGCCGCCCGTCAGCACGTAGATAAGCTGGAAGTCGGAAAAGGTCTGGATGATCGAGAACACCACCACGACCACGGTGACGGGCTTGAGAAGGGGCCAGGTCACGTGCCAGAAGCGGTACCAGCCGTTGGCGCCGTCGAGCGAGGCCGCCTCCTGAAGGTCCGGGCTGATGGTCTGCAGCCCGGCCAGCAGCGTGAGGGCGAAGAAGGGCATGCCGCGCCAGGTATTGACGACGATCGCGCACCACATGCCGTATGTGCCATCAGAGAGGAAGGGCAGCTTGGTCGTAATGAAGCCGGTCTGGTAGAGAAGCCAGTTGAGCACGCTGAAGGTTGGATCGAACATCCAGCGCCACGCGAAGGTGCTGAGCACGGTCGGCACGATGAAGGGCAGGAGCATGGTCGCCCGCACGATGCGCTTGCCGCGGAAGCTGCGGTTGAGCAGGAGGGCGAGCCACATCCCGAGAGCCAGCTTGAAGATGGTGGCCCAGAACGTGTAGAAGAACGTGTTCCCGAAGGCCGTCCGGAAGATCGAGTCATTCCACGCCTTGACGAAGTTGCGAAACCAGACGAACTCGCCGACATTGCCCACGCTGGTGTTCGACAGCGACAGCCATACCCCCATGACGAATGGATAGGCGATGAACAGCCCGAGCAGGAGAACCGCCGGGGCGAGCAGGAGCGTGGCGAGCAGGCGCTCGCTCTCGAGCCAGCGGGTCATGCGCCCGGGGCTGGACGCCCCCGCCCGGGGCAGCGCCGTGGCGATCCCCGCGGTGCCCCCAGATCCTCCGGCGATCGGTTCCTTCAACCGACTACCCGTAGATCTTCCCTAGCTCGTCCGCCGCCCACTTGACCGCGTCCTCGGCCTTGGTGCCCTGGCAGGCCTTGGCGTACATGTCGGTCAGGATGTACTTCGAGTAGACCTCGGTGGCCCGGGCCGACGGCGGCCCCGCGTAGCCGATCATCCGCGAGGCGGCGGCGGCCTGGCGGTAGATTCTCATCGGCGCGTCAATGGTGTTCCACATCGGACTCTGCTCCCAGTACTTCGTCGAGCCGACCGAGAAGCCGTCGGCGACGAGGAACCATTTGCCGAACTGCTCCTTGCCGTGGAGCCACTTGAGGAAGTCCTTGGCGAGCTTCGGGTTCTTGCCGTACTTCATCACGGCATGAGAGAAGGCCACGTGGTACGCCCACGTCCCCGCCGGCCCGTTCGGGATGGGCCCATGCTGGATGTCCTTGACCATGGGCTCGCCCTTTTCGTCCTTGATCTTGTCCTGGCCCCGCTTGGCCGCGATGTAGATGCTGGCCCCGTTGAGGGTGGCCGCGATCTCGCCGGAGAGGAAGGCCCGGTTGTTGCTCGTGTCGTCCCAGGCGAAGCCGCCCTCGTCGCAGGCGTCCTTCCAGAAGGCCTGCATGAACTTGACCGCCTCGACGGTCTCCTTGCTGTTCAGCACGACCTTCTTGCCGGGTTTGTCCACTTCCGCGCCGCCGAAACCCCAGGTGAGGGGATAGGCCCAGGCCGGAGCGTCACCGAAGGTGTGGCCGAGCGTCTGGCCGATGGGGTGGCCCTTCTTCTTGAGCTTCATCCCGACCTGGCGCAGCTCGTCGAGGGTCTTCGGCCACGACGTCTGGCCCACCTCGTCGAACCACGACTTCCGGTAGGCGAACTGGAGCCCCACGATGCCGTGGGGCAGGGCGAGCCAGCGCTTGCCGTCCTTGGCGGCCGCCTCGGACTGGGCGTAGTAGCCGCCCTGGTCCTTGCCCTGCCACTCGCCCAGATCGGTCACGTCCACGAGGCCGTTCTGGTAGAGGTGCGGCCAGTTGTGCAGCATCTGGATGATGTCCGGTCCCGCCCCCGACTGCATGGCGGCGGTGATGCGTGGCTGCAGGTCGTTGCCGTTGATGAACTCGAAGACGACCTCGGCGCCGAGCGCCTTCGAGGCCTCGGGCGCCTGGCGCTTGAGCTCTATGTCGCAGGCGGGGATGAAGTCGACCCAGCGCAAGATATTGAGCCGCGTCCCCTGCGCGAAGGCCGGCGCGCGGCGCGCCGCGAGTATTCCCTCGATACCGGTGGCCGCCATCCCCACCGCAGCCGACCCCGCGATGAACCGTCGACGCGTCACGCCGGACGTTACGCCGTGCCCATCGAGTTCTGGATTTTGCATCATCGCTCCTTGCCACGCCTCGCGGCGCTCTTGACCTGCCCCCGTTCGAGCGCCGACTCTGCCGGCGCAATCCGCTCTTGGGGGGAGGCTTCGGAAGGGGGGCAAAGCCCCCCTCCGAGTTTAAACTTCATAGATTTTCTTCAGCTCGCCTTCCGCCCACTTCACGGCATCCTCGGCCTTCGTGCCCTGACAGGCCTTCGCGTACATATCGACGATGATGTACTTCGTGTAGGACTCCGTGGCCTTGGCCGAGGCGGGGCCGGGATAACCCAGCATCCGGGTCTGGCGCGCCGCCTGGCGGAAGACCTGCAGGGGCTTGTCGACCCGGCTCCACATCGGATCATCCTCCCAGGCCTTGGTGGCGCCGACGGTATAGCCCTCGTTCACCTGGAACCACTTCCCGTAGTTCTCCTTCTGGTGCATCCACTTGAGGAGTTCCTTGGCCGCCTTCTGGTTCTTCGAGTATTTCATGATCGAGTGCTGGAAGGCGCCGTACAGCGCGAATTGCCCGCCCGGCCCCTTGGGAAGCAGCGCCTCGTGCTCGATGTCCTGGTACAGGGGCTCGCCCTTCTCGTCCTTGAGCTTGTCCTTCTGCCGCTTGGCCACGATGTAGATGGAGGCGCCGTTGAGGGTGGCGGAGATGTCGCCGGAGTGGAAGGCGCGGTTGTTGTTCGTGTCGTCCCAGGCCAGCCCGCCTTCGTCGCAGGCGTCCTTCCAGAAGGCCTGCATGAACTTCACCGACTCGATGGCGCCCTTGCTGTTGATGACGACCTTCTTGCCGGTCTTGTCCACCTCGGCGCCCCCGAAATCCCAGAGGAGGGGATAGGCGAAGGTCGGCGGATCGCCGAAGCTGTGGCCGAGGGCCTGGCCCACCGGCTTGCCCTTGGCCTTGAGCTTCTTGCCCACCTCGCGCCACTCGTCCCAGGTCTTCGGGAACTCCTTGACGCCGATCTCGGCGTGCCAGGACCGGCGGTAGGCGATGGCGTTGCCACCTGTGCCGTGCGGAACGGCCAGCCAGCGATTGCCGACCTTCGCGGTGCTGGAGAACACATCGTAGTAGCCGCCCTGCGCCTTGCCGATGGGCTCGGCCACGTCCGAGACGTCCACCAGGCCGTTGGCATAGAGATGCGGCCAGTTCCAGAGCATCTGGATGATGTCGGCGCCGCTGCCGGACTGGATGGCGGCGGTGATGCGGGCCTGCAGATCATTGGCATTGATGAACTCGAACGTGACCTCGGCCCCGAGCGCTTTCGAGGCCTCCGGCGCCTGGCGCTTGAGCTCCACGTCCGCCTCGGGAATGAAGTCCACCCAGCGCAGGATGTGCACCTTCGTGCCCTGGGCGAAGGCCGGCGCGCGCCGCGCGGCCAGAATGCCCTCGAGCCCCGCGGCTGCGAGGCCCGCCGCGGCGGACCCCGCGATGAACCGTCGACGCGTCACGCCGGGAATTGCCGTCTGCCCATCGAGCCCTGGAGTCGTCATCGACCCTCCTCGTCACGCCTGGCGGCGTTCCTCACTGGTCAGCGTTCGAGCGCCGGATCCGCCGGCGCAACCCGTTTCGAGGCAGTTCTCCTGAACTGGTGAAACCTTGAATGGTCTTGGGGGCATCAAGTGATCTCGAAGTGGTGAGAAATCCGGCACAAATCGTGTCGCATTTCTAGCAGGAAAAGCGCGCAGTGTCAACGGCGATCGGGCCTCGCCGCCCTCATGCAGGATGGCCCGCCGCGTCAAGCCGCCTCGATCCCGCGGTGGGATGTCGAAGACTCATGGCAAGCACGAAGGCCATCCCCCCGATCACGCTCGAAGCAATGAAGAGCCATGCGTACGAGCCCAGCGTGTCGTGGATGGCTCCGCCCGCATAGGAGCCCAGGCCCATCCCGATGCAGGAGATGAAGAAGATGAAGCCGTAGGCAGTGCCCACGCCGCGCTCGCCAAAGTACTCGCGCGTGAGGACGGCGTAGAGCGGCATCGCGCTGCCGTAAGCGAAGCCGAAGATACCCGCGAGACCGTAGACGGACTCCTGACTGCGCGCGAAGAGATACAGGAAGATCACGCCCGCCTGAAGCGCCAGGGCCGCCAGCATCGTGCGCTTGACCCCGACGCGGTCGGCGACGATCCCCGTCCCCACCCGGCCGAAAATGGACGTGAAACCCGAGAGGCCGAGCGCGCTGGCCGCGGCCAGGGCGGGCACTCCTTGGTCGATGGCGTGGGAGACCATGTGGAAGATCGGTCCCGAGTGCGCGGCACAGCATCCGAAGTGAGTGAACACGATGGCCCAGAAGGGCCAGCGCGTGAAGACGCTCCGCGCCTCGGCGGCGCCGGCGACCATGTGGGGCGCCTGGGCGATGCCGTCGGCGCGGTCTCTCAGAAGCAAGGCGGCGGGAATGACCACGAGGGCCGAGACCTCGGCGAGCACGACGAAGGCCGTCCGCCAGTCGAAGGAGTCGATGAGCCAGCGCGACAGGGGCGAGAGGGCGAGGGTGCCCAGCCCATTGCCGGAGGACACGACGGCCGCCGCCATGCCTCGTCGCGTCTCGAACCAGCGAATCACGGTTACGGTCAGCGGGACGTAGAAGCAGCTGACCCCCGCTCCCACGAGGACGCCGAAGGTCAGATAGAACTGCCACAGATCGCTCACGCGACTCGAGAGGAAGAGTCCCGTGGTCAGCAGCACCCCGCCCGAGAGCACGACCACGCGTCCACCCAGGCGGTCCGAGAGGTATCCGGAGGCGAACGAGCCGAGGCCCATGACCAGCCAGTTGAGCAGCGCGATCGTGCCGACGCTCGAGCGCGTCCAGCCCATCGAGGTCTCGAGCGGCTGCTGGAAGACGGCCAGCGTGAACAGGGTGCCGATGGCCATGGTGATGATGGCGAAGGCCGCGCCCAGCACGACCCAACCATAGGACTTGTCGGTCACGGGGTCTCCATGCGTCCTTCGCGGACGGGAATGAGCAGGCACAGGGTGGCGACCATGGCAAGGCCGAGGCCGACCCAGGGTACGGCGAAGCCGCCGAGACGCTCCACGGCCAGGCCGAAGAGCGGCGGGCACAGCGTGACCCCGCAGGAGGAGACGGCGAGTCCGAGCCCGACCGCGGTGCCCGCCGCCCGGATGCCCACGATCTCGGCGAGGAGCGTGTGCTGGACGCCGTTCCAGCCGATGCCGACGAACCCGAAGCCGAGGGCGAGCGCGGCGAGCAGCCACCAGCTCGTGCCGGGTCCCGTGCCCGCCATGGCGAGCGAGCAGGCGGCTGAGCCCAGCCCCGCGATGGCAAGGACGATGCGTCGGCGTCCGCCGAAGACGCGATCCGAAAGCACGCCGAAGGCCACCCGGCCCACGGCGCCCGTCACCTGGGCCATGACGAGGAAGCGCGAGGCGGAGATGAGCGGCATCTTGACGATCTCCGCGAGGTAGAGCACGAGGAATCCCATCCACACCGTCTGCATGCCCGCGAACGTGAAGGTGGCGGCCGACACGAGCCAGAGATCACGGCTAGCCAGGACCACCCGCAGGGCGACCGGCCTCGGCGAGGCCCTGCCGTGCTCCGGCTCGGGCGCTTCGCGGTAGAGGAACCACGTGATCACGGCGAGGAGGGCCACCACGGAGGCCGCGAGCGCCACGGCGCCGCGCCAGCCGACACGCAGAGCCAGCGGGGGCAGGAGCGAGGCGCCGATGGCGCCGCCCAGGGGCAGGCCGACCTGCTTGAGGCCCGTCACCGTGCCGCGCTGGCGCCGTGGGAACCACGCGATGCCCGCCTTGGTCGTGGTCGGGTTCAAGATGCCGTAGCCGACACCCGCGGCGATCATGAGGACGACAAGGGGCGTGAAGGAGTGCGAGCCCGCCACGGTCACGAGCCCGATGGCGATGAGAGCTTGACCTCCGACCATGCTCGGCCGCACGCCCCAGCGGTCCGCGATCCAGCCGGCGGGAAGAGACATGAGCGAGGGGCCGATATAGTAGGCGGAGATGAACGAGCCGGCCTGGGCCATGGACAGTCCCAGATCCTCGCGGATGAGCGGGGCAATGGACGGGATGCCGAGCGGGCCGACATTGGCCATGGTCTGGGCGGCCATGATGAGAGCGAGGATGCCCCAGCGGCTCGTCACGAGGGGCGCGATGCGACGAGAGCGATAACGGCCTTGAGGTCCTCCTCGGTGTCCACACCGATGGTGGGCTCGCGAGTCTCGAGCACGCGAATGGGGACTCCATGCTCGAGGAGGCGGAGCTGCTCCAGCTGCTCCGCCTGCTCCAGGGACGAGGCGGGCAGCGAGTGGTACATCTCGAGCACGGAGCGTCGATAGGCGTACATGCCGATGTGCTTCCAGTAGGTGATGCCGCCGCCATTGTCCCGATCGAAGGGGATGGGTAGCCGCGAGAAGTAGAGCGCGTCACCGTGCCGGTTCGTCACCACCTTGTTGGCGGTGCGGGTCGCGACCTCTTCGGGGGTCGCCCGGATCTTGAGGGTGGTCACCTGGACCTCGGGCTCCTTGAGGAAGGGCCGGACCAGCGTCTCGATGTGCCCCGTGGTCACGAGCGGCTCGTCCCCCTGGATATTGACGTAGACGTCGGCCATCCGCGCGCGCGAGACCTCCCAGAGCCTGTCCGTACCCGAGCGGTGATCCGCCGAGGTCAGCACGGCGGGCACGTGATGCGTGTGGCAGGCCTCGACGACCTCCTCGCTGTCGGTGGCCACCAGGAGGTCCGAGAGCATCCGGCAGGCCTGAGCGCGCTGGAACACGTAGACCACCATGGGCAGGCCGCCGATCTCGCGGAGGACCTTGCGGGGCAGGCGGGTCGACTGAAGCCGCGCGGGGATGACGCCGAGGATATTCACGCCGCTAGGCTAGCAGAAATCTTGGGGGCCGACAGAAAACGCGAGGGCTATCAGAAAGCGCGCGGCGCTGAAGGCTGCGTCCGTTCTCAGTCACGGCCGGCCCGGGCCGATCGCTTCTGGGAGCCTTGTCAGAAGGATCTGGTCGTAGCGCTCTTTCCCTACGGCGTTGTTTGCCTCCCCCGCGGCCCGTTCAGCCCACCAGCCGTCCCCCACCCCCGCGCAGGCGGGGATCCAGGAGGTCGCGCAACGCGTCGCCGAACATGTTGAAGCCGAAGACGGCGAGGGAGATCGCCGCTCCCGGGAACAGCGCCATCCACGGCGCGTGGAACATGAACGAGCGGCCCGAGCCCGAGAGCATCCCACCCCACGACGGATACGGCGGGGGAATGCCGAAGCCGAGGAATGAGAGCGCGGACTCGGCCAGGATGACCGTGCCCAGCCCGATGGTGGCCAGGATGATGATGGTGGCCATCACGTTGGGAAGCACGTGGCGCAGGATCACGCGGGCGTGCCCGGCGCCGAGGGCGCGAGCCGCCTCAACGTAGGGGTTCTGCATGGTTGACAGCGCGGTCCCGCGGATCACGCGGGAGGTGCCCGCGGCGATGAGAATCGATAGCGCGAGGATCAGGTTCAGGAGGCCGGGCCCGAGGGCAGCCAGCAGCGAGAGGACGATCACCAGCGGGGGGAAGGACATCCAGGCGTCGACCACGCGCTGGACCACGATGTCGTAGGCGCCGCCGAGATACGCGCTCGACACCCCGATGACGGCGGCGAGCAGCGTCGCCAGGGCGACGGTGGCGAACCCGACGGTCACCGAGATCCGCGCGCCGTAGACCACGCGGCTCCAGACGTCTCGCCCGATATTGTCGGTGCCCATCCAGTACTGGACGCTGGGCGGCTTCATGCGGGCGCCGCGGACCGACTCGTCGTACGGGTAGGGCGCGATGCGATCGGCGAAGGCGGCCATCACGAGCAGGCCGACGACGATGACGGCGCCGATGGCGCCGAGCGGCTTGCGGCGGCAGAACCGGAGGAACCCCGCGAGGGCGCCGGGCAGCCTGAGCGGCCGGGACAACGTCTCGGGGACCGGAATGCTCTCGACCGAGTTGGCCATCGAGCGCCTCAGTACCGGATGCGCGGATCCATCACGGCGTAGGTCAGGTCGACCAGGAGGTTGGTCGCGACGATGATCAGGACCACGAGGAGGTTGATGCCCTGGATCACCGGGTAGTCGCGCTGGATGATGGCCTCCACCAGGAACTGCCCCATGCCCGGCAGCCCGAAGATCTGCTCGATGATCACGGCGCCCCCGGCGATCTGGGCGACCTGCAGGCCGAGCACCGTCACCACCGGGATGATGGCGTTCTTGAGACCGTGCTTGAACACGACCACGCTCTCGCGGAGCCCCTTGGCCCAGGCGGTGCGGACGTAGTCCTGCCGCAGCACCTCGAGCAGCATGCCGCGGGTCAGCCGCATGATCCCCGCCGCCGAGGCGATGCCGAGGATGATCGCGGGCAGGAGGAACTGGAGGAGGTACCCCGCCGGATCGTTCGACAGGTCGGTGAACCTCATCAGCGGGGTCCATCCCCACCACATGGCGGGGAGCAGGATGACCACGATCGCCTTCACGAAGCTCGGGATGGACAGCCCGAGGATGGCGCCGCTCCGCGCGAAGAAGTCGAGCACGCCGTCCTGGCGAACCGCCGACACGATCCCGACCGGGATGCCGATCAGGATGGCCACGGCGATGGCCATGCCGCCCAGCGTGAGCGTCACCGGCAGGCGCCGGGCCAGCTCGCCGAGCACCGGCCGGCGCGTCCACAGCGACTCGCCGAAGTCACCGCGGGTGATCTTCCCCATCCACGCGACATACTGCACGGGGATCGGCCGGTCGAGCCCGAGCTTGGCCCGAAGCTCCGCCAGGTCCTTGCCGTAGGCCTTTTCCTCGAGCATGAGCTGGACCACGTCCCCGGGGATGAGGCGGGGCAGCGCGAACACGATCACCGATGCGAGCAGCAGCGAGGGGATGGCGATGAGCAGCCGCTGGAAGACGTAGTTGCGCACGCGCGGGTCGGGGGCCACGCCGCCACGCCCGCGGGCGGCGCGGCCCCGGCTCCTCTTACTTGTCGATCCAGGCCGCCATGAGCCTTCCGCCGTAGTCGAAGCCGTTGTTCGGCATGTAGTTCTTGATGTAGGGCTCCCAGGCCGAGACGACCTTGACCGATCCGTTGACGCCGAACAAGGCTTGCTCGGCCAGGTACCGCTGGATGTCGTAGACGATCTGCTTGCGCTTGACCACGTCGAATGTCCGGCGCTGCAGGTTGATCATGTCGGTCAGCTTGGGGTCGTTCACGTTCATGACATTGAGCGGCTGGCCGGGCATGTAGGGGCGGTAGAAGTAGGCCTCGGGGTCGGTCCAGGCGCCCCGGAGCCCCAGGTACAGGTGATCGAACTTCCCGTAGATCGTGCTGGAGATGAAGGCCCCGTACTCCTTGAGCTTCAGCTCGGCGTCGATGCCGGCCGCCTTCCAGTTCTTGACGGTGATCTGCACGCCGTCCATGAAGTCGGGGCCGTAGCCCGTGCCGGGCGCCTCCACCTGCGTCTTGAACCCGCTCGGATGGCCGGCCTCGGCCAGGAGGCGCTTGGCCTCCGCAGTGGAGTGCTCGTAGAGCTTCCGCCCCTCTGGACCGAGCTGGTCGATGGGGATCGACCACTCCGCGGCGGCGGCCGGGACCGCGGGGTTGGGAGTCCAGTGGCCCTGGGAAAACGCGTTCGACTCGAAGATCTCGGCCAGGCTGACCGCGCGGGAGAGCGCGCGGCGGACGCGCACGTCGTTGAACGGTGGCTTGTCGATCTTCAAGCCGGTGGCTCCGCTGGTGAACCACGTGTACTCGGCGGTCTGCAGCCCGGGCTTCCGCTGCTTGGCCACCGCCAGATCGAGGCGGCGGACCACCTGCTGGTACTCGGGGCCGAAGTCGATCTTACCGGAGAGAAAGGTGGCCAGGCGGGACGACGGGTCCTTGTCGATGACCACCTCGACGCCGTCGGCGTACGGGAGCCCCGGGACGAAGTAGTTCGGGTTCCGCACGTAGACGAGCCTCACGTTCGGCTCCCAGCGATCGAGCATCCACGGCCCGGTGCCTACGACCGACTCGGCCTTCTTGAGATCGCCGAACTTCTCGACGCACTCTTTCGCGACGATCCACGTCGACGTCGAGGCCAGCAGGTCCAGGAACCAGGCGTTCGGCTCCTTCAGCGTGAACTTGACGGTGTGCCTGTCGATGACGTCGATCCTGTCGACGTACTCCAGCACGGGCTTATTGCCGTTTCCCGTGATCGTGAGGAATCGCTCGTAGGTGTACTTGACGTCGTCGGCCGTCAGCTCGCGTCCGTTGACGGGGGGCTTGGGGTGCCAGCGGACGCCCTTCTTCAGCTTGAAGATGTAGGTCTTGTCGTCGGGCTGGGTCCACGACTCGGCCAGGTCGGGCTCGATCGGGTAGGTCATCGGCTTCACGGACGGGCCCGCCTTCACCTTGACCAGGCGGCTATAGGCGAAGGAGAGGGGGATCTGCGTCAGGAACGAGATGCTCTGGTGCGGGTCGAGGCCGGTGACGGGGTCGCTCTGCAAGGCGAGGCGCAATGTCCCGCCCCGCTTCGGCGTCTGGGCCCTGGCCGCTTCCGGGGTGAGGAGGCCAGCGCCGATGGCGAGGCCGGCGGCGGCGGTGCCAGTGGCCTTGAGGACATCACGGCGGGTGATGGCGGTTGGAAACGGTGGACGGTCCATGATCGCACCCTCCTCAGCGGCCACGATGGAGGCCGCGATCGCTGTCCGGACGCTTTCCTGGCCTCGGGGAGACGATGAACGCGCCCCGGGAGATTGGCGCGATACTGCTCCGTCGCCGGTTGCCCTGTCAAGGCCCTGTGGGCAAGTTGTGCTGCCGCTCCTCATCGGCGTGGGGGCTCGATCGCTTGCGTCGGCTCGGTCTCTGCCCTGGGCTCCCTCTCATAGTCGAGATGCATGGCGTAACGCACCTCCGACACTGTCCGCCGCACGACGGCGCGGCCCCGCTCCGTGCCCTCTCTGAGGATCCGCATCACCCGCTCGGGGTCGCGGGCGAGCTCTCGTCGGCGGGCCCGGATGGGCGCGAGCAGACGCTCGAGCACCTCGATCAGGTGATGCTTGACGGCCACGTCTCCCAGCCCGCCCGCGCGGTAGCGCTCCTTCAACGCTTCGAGCGCCTCCCGGTCGGTCTCGAAGGCGTCGAGGTAGGTGAACACCACATTGCCTTCGATCTCGCCGGGGTCTTCGACCCGGAAGTGGCGAGGATCGGTATACATGCGCATGACCTTGTGGCTCACGACATCCTGCGGGTCCGAGAGATGGATGGCGTTTCCGAGCGACTTGCTCATCTTGGACTGGCCGTCGATGCCCGGCAGCCTGGAGACCCGGCCCACGAGGGCCTCGGGCTCGACGAGGATGGCTCCGTAGATGCGATTGAAGCGGCGCACGATCTCCACTGTTTGCTCGATCATGGGCAGCTGGTCCGCTCCGACCGGCACGAGGTGCGCCTTGAAGCCGGCGATGTCGGCGGCCTGGCTCACGGGGTAGACGAGGAAGCCGGCCGGGATGTCCCCGCCGAAGCCCTTTTGCCGGATCTCGTCCTTGATGGTCGGATTGCGTTCGAGCCTGGCCACGGTGACGAGGTTCAGGAAATAGCCGGTCAGCTCGGCCAGCTCGGGTATTCCCGACTGGACCACGATGGTCGCGACCTCGGGGTCGATGCCGGCCGCGAGGTAGTCGAGGGCGATCTCGAGAATATTGAGATGGATCTGCTCGGGCTGGTCGGCGTGATCCGTGAGGGCCTGCAGGTCCGCGATGAGCAGATAGGTGTCGTACGCCCGCTGGAGCTCGATCCGGGCGAGCAGGGAGCCCGCGTAGTGCCCGAGATGCAGGGGGCCTGTGGGTCGATCGCCGGTCAGGATAGTCTGTCTCATGGCTCCTCCAGCCTCTCGCGGGGCGGCGGTCTCATGAGACGACGAAGCCGCCCGGGGGGAGGCGGCTCGTGATGAATTCGCGCTGCGACTAGCTCACGGAAAGCCGCCTAGTTCGGCGGCCACCACCAATCCTGTCGTGAGCGTGCGCGCGCATCGGCCTGCATGGGGGGTATCTTGCCACGACCGGACCAGGCTCGTCAATGCGCGGCCATGGTCGGTAGTGTCTCAGTTTGATCTGAGTAAGAAGCTGCCAGCTGCGATCAGCCCTATCGCGAATAGCTTCGTCCAGGTGAAGGGTTCCTTCAAGAACATAAACCCAACGAGCAGCACCAAGACCGTCGATGTACCCCCGATCACGAACGACGACGTCACTCGGAGTCCGCTCGCATAGGCCAACAGCGTGAACAGGTTTACGCAGGCGGTCGCCACCCCTACCAGGACCATGAAAGAGAACCCCTTCATGGAGAAGGCGACGGGCGTACCGGTGGCCCTGATCGAGAGCGTCACCATTGCGGTTATGAGGAAGGCAATGCCAGTGATTATCGCGGTACCGAGTGCGGGATGAATGCCTGGTGATGCCATCCGGGCCCCGATGATGTATGTGGCCATCGACACGCCGGCGAGAAGCGCATACGCGAAAGCGAGATTCAACATGATGGCTCCTAGTCAACTAGCCGGGCGACCTCTTCCAGAGACCACACGTGATCCGCCTTCCCGGCTTCCATGGCCGGGGTGACCCGCAGGGGAGCTTGGCAAGCTGTCAGGTCTCGGGGCCTCTCTGGAAGCTTCGCCACGGCCGGAGTATGCCACAGCTAGGCATGGAGCTTGCCGAGCCTCAGTTTCCAAACTGAGACACTACCCCCGAACCCGCACCGTATAGCTCGGTCATGGTCAGTGCTTGCGACATCCGAACGCATCTGCTTTACTCATGCGCAACGCGACCTCCGGGGAGGCCTCCATGCGAGCACGACGGCTCTGGTTTTTGGCTACCGCAGCTCTTGCCCTTGCCCTCTGCGCGGGCGCGGCGACCGCCCAGTCGCCCATCAAGATCGGCGAGATCAACTCCTATAGCGGCATCGGCGCTCCGTTCACGGGGCCGTACCGCGCCGGCGTCGAGATGGCCGTGGAGGAGATCAATGCCAAGGGCGGCGTCCTCGGGCGCAAGCTCGAGGTCGTCTTCCGCGACGACAAGGGGCAGCCCGCGGAGGCGGTCAAGCATGCCCAGGAGCTCGTCGAGTCCGAGAAGGTGGCCCTGATCGCGGGCACCTTCCTCTCAAATGTGGGGCTTGCCGTCTCGGACTGGGCCAAGCAGAACAAGACCATGTTCGTGGCCGCCGAGCCCCTGACGGAAGCGCTCACCTGGGCCAAGGGGCACGACTACGTCGTCCGCCTCCGCCCCAATACCTACGAGCAGGGGCGCATGCTCGCCGAGAAGGCGAGCAAGATGAAGTACGTGAAGTGGGCGACCATCGGCCCCAACTACGAGTACGGCAAGCGGGCCTGGGAGACCTTCCGTGACCGGCTCAAAGAGCTGAAGCCGGACGTGCAGGTGGTGGGCGAGCACTGGCCGACCCTCGGCAAGATCGAACCCGGTCCGCTCGTCACGGCGATCATGAGCCAGAATCCCGACGCCCTCTACGTCTCGCTCTTCGGCAGCGACTGGCTGGCCTTCGTGCGCGAGGCGCAGAAGCGGGGGCTCTTCCAGAAGACGTTCGTGGTGGGCATCCTGCTCGGCGAGCCAGAGTACATCGACCCCCTCAAGCTCGAGGCGCCCGAAGGCAATCTCGTGACCGGCTACCCCTGGTACGACATCAAGAGCCCGGCGCACCAGGACTGGGTGACGCGCTACACCAAACGGGGCGACAAGCATCCGGTGCTGGGCTCGCTCATCGGCTACGTCACCTACGTCTCGATCGCGGAGGCGATCAAGAAGGCCGGCGGCACCGACACGGCCAAGCTCGTCCAGGCCTTCAAGGGCCTCAAGGTCGAGACTCCCATCGGCCCCATCACCTTCCGGGCCTCGGACGGCCAGTCGACCATGGGCGCCTGGGTGGGCACCACCAAGCTCGATAGCCAGCGCGGCGTGGGGGTCATGGTCAATCACGAATACATTCCCGGCGAGAAGGTGCTGCCCTCCGACGACGAGGTGAGGAAGCTCCGCCCGGGCTCGTGAGCTGAAGACCGCCCCCTCATGATCTCAGCCCTCGCCTCATTCGAGGCGAGCCTCGGCTCGAAGTGCGGCCCTCTCCCCCGATTGTGGAGAGGATTTCTTGACTCCCTCTCCTCTCTGGGGAGAGGGGCGGGGTGAGGGGAGCCGCCCGTGTCGCTTCTCCCGCTTCTCCTCGTCCAGTTGCTGAGCGGTCTCGCCAACGCGATGTTCCTCTTCCTCATCGCGTCTGGACTGTCGCTCATCTTCGGGGTCACCCGGATCGTCAACTTCGCCCACGGCTCGTTTTACATGCTGGCGGCCTATCTCACGTACTCGCTCACGGCGGCCCTGCCCTTAGGGCCCAACGCCTTTTACGCCGCCGCGCTGCTTGCCGCGCTTCTCGTCGCGGGGCTCGGCGGGCTCGTGGAGGCGCTGCTCCTTCGCCGCGTCTACCGCGCGCCCGAGCTCTACCAGCTCCTGCTGACCTTCGCGCTCGTCTTGATCGTGGCGGATGCCGTGCGCTATCTCTGGGGCGCCGACAACAAGACGGGGCCCGCCGCCCCAGGTCTGAGCGGCTCCGTGTCCATCGCCGGACAGCTCTTCCCGAGCTATGACCTCGCCGTCATCGTCTTCGGCCCCCTCGTCGCCCTCGGGCTCTGGGGCCTTTTCCATCGCACGCGCTGGGGTGTCCTGATCCGCGCCGCCACCCAGGACCGCGAGATGGTCGCGGCCCTCGGCGTGGATCAATCGCGCCTCTTCACGGGCGTCTTCATCCTCGGCTCCTTCCTGGCGGGACTCGCGGGGGCGCTCCAGGTGCCGCGGCTGGCCCTGACCACCGTGATGGACACCACCGTCATCGTCGAGGCCTTCGTGGTGGTCGTCATCGGGGGCATGGGATCGGTGTGGGGGGCGCTGCTCGCCTCGCTCCTCATCGGCGTGCTCAACGCCTTCGGTGTTCTCGTGCTGCCCAAGATCTCCATCGTGCTCATCTTCGTCGTCATGGCCGTGGTGCTGATCGTGAGGCCCTGGGGTCTCCTGGGGCGGCCGGAGATCCAGCTGCGCGCGGCGGGGGGCGCCGTGGCCGAGGTGAGGCCGTCACGCGCCGGCCGATCATGGAACAAGGCATGGCTCGGGGCCGGAGTCCTGCTGCTCGCGGCGCTGCCGTGGGCGCTTCCGACCTTCTGGGCGTGGCTCGTCGTGGAGATCTTCGCCTTCGTGCTCTTCGCGGCGAGCCTCCACCTGCTCATGGGCCTGGGCGGCATGGTCTCGTTCGGGCATGCCGCGTATTTCGGGATCGGCGCCTACGCGGCCGCTCTCCTCCTCAAGCTCGCGAGCTGGCCCATGCCGCTGGCCTTTCTCGCGGCCCCCCTGGTGGCGGCGCTGGCCGCCGTCGTCTTCGGCTACTTCTGCGTCCGGCTCACGAGCATCTACTTCGCCATGCTCACCCTCGCGTTCGCCCAGATCGTCTACGCCGTCGTCCATCAGTGGGACGAGGTCACGGGGGGCGACAACGGCGTACTCTCCGTCTGGCCCCCCACATGGCTCGCCTCTCCCATGCGCTACTATTACTGGTCGCTGGCCGCGACCCTGGGGGGAGTGATCCTGCTCCGCGTGGTCGCCGGTTCGCCGTTCGGCCTCTCCCTGCGGGCGGTGCGCGACCATGCCCGGCGCGCCGAGGCCGTGGGCATCAATGTCCGGCTGCTGCAGTGGACGGCGTTCATCGTGGCGGGGTTCGTGGCCGGCCTCGGCGGCGCCGTCTTTGTCTTCCTCAAGGGAAGCGTCTTTCCCGTCTACACCGAGACGCCCATGTCGGTGCAGCCTCTCGTCATGGTCCTGCTGGGCGGGGTGGGCTCGCCCTCGGGTCCGCTGATCGGCGCTGCCGTGTACAAGCTCCTGGACACCGTGATCACCCGCTACACCGATTACTGGCAGTTCGTGCTGGGCGGCATCCTCATCCTCCTGGTCCTGGCTTTTCCCCGCGGCATCGCCGGCGCGCTTCGCCCGAGGCGTCCATGATGACGGACTCGCTGGCGACCGGGCCCGTCCTCGAGACGCGGGGGCTCTCGAAGGCCTTCGGCGGGGTCCAGGCGGTGGCCGCGGTGGACCTGGCGATGCCGCGCGGCGAGGTCCGGGCTCTCATCGGCCCGAACGGCGCGGGCAAGACCACCTTTTTCAATATGCTGACGGGCCAGCTTCGGGCCGACGCGGGCGAGGTGCGCTTCAAGGGCGAGCTTCTCTCCGGCCTTCCCCCTCATGCGGTATGGCGCCGCGGCGTGAGCCGTACCTTCCAGATCACCGCGACCTTCTCGTCGCTGACCGCGCTCGAGAACATCCAGGTCGCCCTGTAGTCTCACCGTCACGAGACCTATGCGCTCCTGAGCCGGGCGGCCCGGCTCGAGGTGGGAGCGGCGCGGACGCTTCTGGCTCAGGTCGGGCTCGAGGGGCAGGCGGACAGGCCGGCGGGGGTGCTCGCCTACGGTGATCTCAAGAAGCTCGAGCTCGCCATGGCCCTGGCCAATGAGCCCGATGTGCTGCTGCTCGACGAGCCGACAGCCGGCATGGCTCCGGCCGAGCGCGGCGCCCTGATGGCGCTCACCGAGCGAATCGCGCGCGCGCGCTCCCTCACCGTGCTCTTCACCGAGCACGACATGGACGTGGTCTTCTCCGTGGCCGACCGTATCATGGTGCTGCACCAGGGTCGGGTCATCGCCGAAGGCAGCCCCGACGAGGTGAGGGCCGACCCGGAGGTCCAGCGCGTGTATCTGGGGGATAGCGAATGAGACGCGCCCGTGCTGACGCTTGACGGCGTCGAGGCGGCCTACGGACCTTCACGCGTGCTTCACGGCGTCTCTCTCGAGGCGCGCGAGGGCGAGGTGGTGTCGCTCCTCGGACGCAATGGCGCCGGCAAGTCCACCACGCTCAAGGCCACCATGGGCTTGGTGGATGTCATCGGCGGCTCGGTGCGTCTCGACGGCCGAGAACTGAGGGGATTGCCGACCCACGAGATCGCCAGATTGGGTGTGGGCTGGGTGCCGGAAGACCGGCGCATCTTCAGCGATCTCAGCGTGGAAGAGAATCTCCTGGTCGGGGCCCGGAGCGCGGGAGGGCAGAGCGTCGATCGCGTCTATGAGCAATTCCCCGCCCTCGGACGGATGGCGGCGCGGCGAGGGGGAAGCCTCTCGGGCGGAGAGCAGCAGATGCTCACCGTCGCGCGCACCCTCATGGGCCATCCGCGCATCCTCCTCCTCGACGAGCCGTCGGAGGGGCTGGCCCCCGTCATCGTCCAGGCCCTCGGCCAGCAGATCGCCGCGCTCAAGCGGGAGGGCTTGACCATCGTGCTCTCCGAGCAGAATCTCAAGTTCGCGGCCCGGCTGGCCGATCGGGCCTACATCATCGAGAAGGGCCAGATCCGGTGGGAAGGGCCCATGGCGCGGTTGATGGAAGACGAAGTCGTCCGCCGCGCGTACCTCACCGTTTAGGGAGCTCGCATGAAGACGCTGATCAAGAATATCGGCGTGATCGTCTCCGGCGACATCGCGCGCCCGCTCCTCGAGGGCGACAGCATCGCCATCGCCGACGGCCGGATCGCCGCCGTGGGGAAGGGGCTCGAAGATCAGGCCGACACCGTCATCGACGCCAAGGGCAGCGCGGTGATCCCCGGGCTCATCGATTCGCACTGTCACCCCGTCTTCGGCGACTTCACCCCGCGTCAGCGAACCATGGACTTCATCGAGTCCGGGCTCAACGGCGGAATCACCACCATGATCTCGGCCGGCGAGGTGCATCTCCCGGGGCGACCCAAGGACATCGTGGGCCTCAAGGCCCTCGCCGTGGTGGCCGCCAAGGCCTACGCCAATCTTCGGCCGGCCGGGGTCAAGGTCCACGGCGGGGCGCCCATTCTCGAGCTCGGCCTGGTCGAGGCGGACTTCGCCGAGATGGCCAAGCACGGCGTCAAGCTGGTCGGCGAGATCGGCCTCGGCTCGGTCAAGACCGGCAAGGACGCGGCGCCCATGGTCCGCTGGGCCAAGAAGCACGGCATGACCGTGACCATTCACACGGGGGGGCCGTCCATCGCGGGCTCGAACCCCATCAGCGCCGAGGTCGTGCTCGAGGCGGATCCTCACGTCGTCGGTCATATCAATGGCGGCACGACCTCCATGAGCGAGCGCGAGATCGACTCGCTGGTGGCGACAAACATGGCGCTTGAGATCGTCCACTGTGGCAATGGCAAGACGGCGCTGCACACGCTGGAGCGGGCCACCGAGGCCAAGGCGCTTCACCGCATCATCATCGGCAATGACGCCCCGTCGGGAACGGGCGTGGTGCCCCTGGGCATCGTCCGCGTGATCGCACATCTCGTCTCGCTGGGCGGGGTGAGCGCGGAGATCGCGATCTGCATGGCCACCGGGAATACGGCGCGCGTCTACAATCTGCCCGTCGGGGTCATCGCCACCGGCCGCGAGGCGGATCTCTGCATCGTGGACGCGCCCGTGGGATCGGTGGGCAAGACGGCCCTCGAGGCGCTCAAAGCCGGCGACCTCTTCGGCATCTCGATGGCCCTCATCGACGGACAGATCAGGATAGGGCGCAGCCGTAATACGCCGCCGGCCGCCCGCGCCGCCGAGGTGATCAAAGGGCACGGCCCCTCGGGAGGAGGACACTAGACTTTCGAGCTGAGCCGCTGCCCCGCATTTCGAGTTGAGCGGTGGCCGATGGCCGCCGCGAGACGAGAGCTGAGTTGATTCGAGGTGAGTGGCGGCCAGCGGCCATCGCGAGACGAGGGCTGAGTGGAGCGCGCAGGCCGCAGTTCGAGCTGAAGGGCGAAGCCCTGAGGCGAGGGCTGAGTGGATCAGCGGCGAGGCGAGTGCTGAGACAAGGAGAAAGATTATGCATATCCGGAAGCTGCTGACCGTGGTGGAGGAGATCTACGAGGACGGCGGGAAGAAGGCGGCCAGGCCCATCAAGAAGGTCGCGGCCATCGCGGTGATCGAGAACCCCTTCGCCGGACGCTTCGTGGAGGACCTGCAGGAGCTCGTCAAGACCGGCGAGGAGCTGGGCGATCTCCTCGGCCGCCGGGCCGTGGCCGCCCTCGGCGCGCCCGCCCATTCCTACGGCAAGGCCGCCATCGTCGGCGAGCAGGGCGAATACGAGCACGCCGCCGCCATCCTTCACCCTACCCTGGGCGCTCCCTTTCGCGCAGCGGTGGGCGGGGGCCAGGCCATCATCCCGTCGACGAAGAAACTTGGCGGGCCCGGCGCGACCATCGACGTGCCGCTGCACTACAAGGACGCGGCCTTCGTCCGGACTCATTTCGACGCGATGGAGGTGCGCCTGGGGGACGCTCCGCGCGCCAACGAGATTCTCGTCGCCCTCGTCGTCACGGATGGAGGCCGGCCTCACCCTCGCGTGGGAGGCCTGACCGTCGACGAGGCCAAGAAAGAGGACGGGTTGAGATGAAATTCGGACTCCGCATCCCGAGCTTCGCGCTCGGGCCCCAGACGACGACCCTGGCCGAGATGGGCGCCTATCTCCGGCGGGCCGAGGACCTGGGCTTCGATTCCGCGGTCAGCATCGATCACCTGCTGCAGACCCCGCCCGCCTATGCCTGCACCTGGCTCGAGCCCGTGGCGCTCCTCTCCGCGCTGGCGGGCGTGACGCGCACCATCAAGCTCGGCACCATGGTGCTGGTGCTGCCTTTGCGCAATCCCGCCTACTTCGCCAAGGAATGGGCGACCCTCGATCTCCTGTCGGGCGGCCGCAGCATCCTCGGGGTCGGGGTGGGCTGGCACGAGGAGGAGTTCGGGCTCATGGGCATCCCGCACAAGGAGCGGGGGCGCCGCATGGACGAGATGCTGGAGCTCGTGACGGCGCTCTGGGCCGGCGACAACGTCACGTATGCCGGCAAGTACTACCAGGTCAAGAACCTGACCATCGATCCCAAGCCGGCCCAGAAGCCGCACCCGCCGATCTGGATCGGCGGCGGCAGTCAGCCCTTCGAGAAGGTGTACGGCCAGACCGTGACGAACATCGATCCCGTGCTCATGCGGATCGCCAAATACGCCAAGACCTGGGTGCCTCACTCCTCCGCCACGGCCGACATGGTCAAGGACGACTGGGACAAAATCCAACGCTTCATGGTGGGGCTGGGCCGAAAGCCCGACGACATGACGAAGGTCTATTCGAATTTTGTGTACGTGCTGAAGAAGGGCGAGAAGCCCGAGGTGGCGGCGCCCCACTTCGAAGTCTACTCGGGCATGGACTTGCCCTACTGGCAGGAATACTACCTTCTGGGCGAGGCCGAGCCGGTGGCCGAGAGGATCCGCGCCAAGGTTGCCTCTCTGGGCGGCTGCGAGCACATCGTGCTCAACCCGCTCAACTGGGGGACAGAGCAGCTCGAGCTCCTGGCCGGCGAAGTCTTGCCGCGGGTCGCCAAGCCCTGACGGCTCAGGTCGGCGCGTGAGCTCGGCCACGGTGCCGCGCTGAGCACGGCCCCTCGCCTCACCGGCGCGCGCGTCAAGCGCGTCGAGGATCCGCGCTTCCTGACCGGGCGGGGCGCGTACCTCGACGACCTCCAGATCCCGGGATTGCTTCACGCGGCCTTCGTGCGCAGCGCCCATGCGCATGCCGTGCTCCGCCACGCCGAGGTGGGTCTCGCCCGAGGGACGCCCGGGGTGGTTGCCGTTCTCACCGCGCATGATCTGGTGGAGTGGGTGAGCCCGCTCGCCCCGCGACTGGAAGGCGGAGGGTTCTGGCCTACCCGGTGCCCGGCTCTCGCGGTGGATCGGCTTCGCTTCGTCGGCGAGCCGATCGCGACGGTCTGCGCGGTAAGCCCGGGCCAGGCCGTGGACGCGGCCGAGCTCGTGGCAGTGGATTGCCAGCCCCTGCCCGCGGTTGTTGATGCAGGGTCGGCGCTCGCGGCGAACGCGCCCCTCGTCCATGAAAGCGTCCCTGGAAATATTCTGTTCCATCGCGACTATCGTCACGGCGACGTCGAGGGAGCTTTCGCGCGAGCGCACGTCGTGCTGGAAGAGCGATTCAGCCATGGACGCTGCTCGGCGGCGCCGCTCGAGCCCCGCGGCCTCATCGCCTCGTGGGCGGGCGAGCGGCTCACCGTCTGGACGGGCACCCAGGCGCCGCACATCTATCGCGCGGCCCTTGCTCGCGCGTTCGGCGTGCGTGAGGATCAGGTCCGGGTGATCGTGCCCGATACGGGTGGTGGCTTCGGCCAGAAGATGCACGTGCTCTCCGAGGATCTCGCCGTGGCTGCCCTCGCCTGGGTGACCGGGCGTCCCGTCAAGTGGATCGAGACACGCCGGGAGAACCTGGCCTGCGCCTCTCAGGCCCGTGAGGGGCGCGTGGACCTCGAGGCGGCCGCGGATGCGCGTGGCATGCTTCTGGCTCTGCGCGCCCGTGTCGTCTCTGACAACGGCGCATATCACGTCTATCCGCTGACCGCCGCTCTCGAGCCGCTCGGCATTGCCGGGATCATTCCCGGGCCCTACCGCACGCCGGCCTACGAGTGGGAAGCCATGGGCGTGGCGACCAACAAGCCGCCCCTGGGCGCCTACCGCGGCGTGGGGATGACCATGGGCGCCTTCGTGATGGAGCGCACCCTCGATCTTCTGGCGGAGCGGCTCCGCCTCGACCCGGCCGAGATCCGACGCCGCAACCTGGTCCCGCGCGACGCCTACCCCTTCAGGTCGGCGGCGGGCTTTCTCTATGACAGCGGTGACTACCCGAAGGCGCTCGAGATGGCTCTGGAGCTGGCCGACTACGAGGGCCTGAAGCGCGAGCGGGAACATGGACGCGCGCGCGGGCGTCTCCGCGGCGTGGGGATTTCCTGCTACACGGAGTACACGAGCATGGGCTCGGCGACCTTTCGGAGCCGCGGCATGAGCGAGGTGCCCGGCCACGAGGCGGCGCGCGTCTCCATCGAGCGGGACGGCGCCGTGCATTGCCGCCTGACCATGCCGTCTCAGGGACAGGGACACGCCACCACGGTGGCCCAGATCGTGGCCGACGAGCTCGGCGTGCCGCTCGAGAGCGTGGTGGTCAGCCAGCCGGACACCGACACGACGCCGGCAGGCAGCGGCACCTTCGCGAGCCGAGGGGCGGTGGTCCAGCGGGGCGCGGCCGGCGCCGCGGCCGTCTCGCTCCGCCAGAAGGTGCTCGATCGGGCGGGAGCGCTCCTGGAAGCAAATCCCGCTGATCTCGAGCTTCGCCACGGTCGGGTGACCGTCCGAGGCGTGCCCGACCGCGGCGTGACGGTGGCCGAGGTCGCCGGCGCGGCCGGCGAGGGGACGCTCGCGGTGACGGAAGAGTTCGATCCGCCCGGACCGACGTTCTCGGGCGCCGTCCATGTCGCCTCCGTGGAGGTCGACGCCGAGACCGGGCGCGTCGTGCTCCACCGCTACATCGTCGTCGAGGATTGCGGCCCGGTCATCAATCCCGTCATCGTCGAGGGCCAGATTCACGGCGCGCTGGCCCAGGGAATCGGCGAGGCGCTGGGCGAGCGGCTCGTCTACGACGAGTCGGGGCAGCTCTTGACGGGCAGCTTGATGGACTACGCCTTGCCCACGGCGGCCGATCTTCCGCTCTTCACGCTGGGCCACCTGGAAACGCCCTCCCCCCTCACCCCCGGCGGCCACAAGGGCATGGGCGAGGGCGGCACCATCGGCGCTCCCGCCGCCATTGCCAACGCCGTGGCCGACGCCGTGCAACCGCTCGGCGTGCGTGTGATCTCACTGCCCATCCAGCCGGAGGTGCTGACCACGGGGGCGGACCGATGAGCGTCGAGATCGAGAGGAAGTTCCTCGTGACCTCCCTGCCGGAGGCGATGGATCGGTATCCCCATGAGCGCATCGTGCAGGGCTATGTCGTGCTGGGCGCGGACGGGGGCGAGGTGAGACTGAGAAGAAAAGGGCTGAAGCATTTCGAAGCGGTCAAGATGGGTCGGGGGGAAATCCGGTCCGAGCTCGAGGTCGAGCTCACCGCGGCCCAGTTCGATACCTTGTGGGAGGCCACCGCCGGACGAAGAATCGAGAAGACGAGGTACGAGATCCGCCATGCCGGAGCGATCATGGAGCTCGACGTCTACCACGGGGAGCTGGCCGGCCTCGTCACGGCGGAGTGCGAGTTCGCGTCACCCGAGGAAAGTCGGCGCTTCGTTCCGCCGGACTGGCTCGGGAGGGAAGTCACGAACGACCCCGCCTACAAGAACCAGAGCCTCGCGGTTCGTGGACGGCCGCTCGAGACGTAGAGAGCCCGGAGGCGGAACCGGTGTACCGCCTCCGGGCTCGGCATGTTGCGCACAGGCCCACGCCTGCGGCATGACCCGGCGCGAGCCGGGCTCTCTCGTGATGTGCTACGCGACGCTGCGCACCATCAGGAGCTCACCGCGCCCGATGGCGCCCTGTTGAGCCAGGCGGAGTCTTCTCCATGACACCTCCCCGATTGTGAGCGTCAAGACCGGAGGTGGCGCCTCCACTCCCGTCACGTTCAGTCAACTCCGGCCGGACGTGTGCTGTCAAGCCCTCGTGACGTGGCGCGCGAGCTGCGCGGGCTTCGCATCACGAAAGCTTGACGCCCTGGCCTCACTTCGGCGGCACGGACACCGACAGCGTCTGATCCGGATTGCGTTTCAGCTTCAAGGTCACCGCCCTCGCATGCAGGGGGAACAAGGTCAAGGACGCCGTGTCTTCCTGGTCGAGGGTGAGAAGAATGGGACGGCGCTCTATCTCCACCACCCGGGAGGCGGGCTTGCTGAATTCCTGGAAGATGACGAAGATGTGAGCAGTTCGCCCGTCCGCCCCCGCGAAGTACCAGATCGCGCTGCCGCTCGCCGGCGGCTCGGACCATCGCGTTTCGTTTGCGATCACGCCGCCGGGGGGGACCCGCTCGAGATTCACTTTCAGTGAGAACGACCAGTGGAATCCCGCTCGCCCCGTCTCGATCACCGTCCACTCCGGCTCGGCAAAGGCCGGCGATACCAGCGCCATCCCAAGAAGCCATGCCCCAAGGAGCCGCATCATGATCCTGATCCCCCTATGATGAGATTGCTCTGATTGAACAAGAGGGGCCCAGTCTATCGCAATGGAGTCTGGTACGGGTCGCAGGAGTAGTGCGGAAAAAATCCCGCTCCGACCAATCCCCGGTATCCTCCCCCGATTTTTGTCGCCCCTCGCGGCAGGGGCTCATCACGCCCGCCTGAACTGACGGGCCTTTGCGCGAGAGGAGCCAATGGAACGCCCCTTGCTCCACGGGTGAGCATGCGCATCGTGCATGTGACTCCCGGCTACTGGCCCCGGCGGGGAGGCGAGCAGGTCTACGCTCGGAGGCTATCCGAAGGGCTGGCCTCGCGCGGGCACCACGTGACCGTCCTCACGGCGCGAGGCCTTGAAGCGACGGACGGGGTCCCGCCTCCGCCGTCGGGGCTCCCCCACCCGCCGCAAGTTCTGCATTTCACCGAGAACGGCGCCTTCCACCGCTTCTTGAAGGTTCCCGGGGCTCAGCGCCTCCTGGGCGCCCTTCTCCCCCAGGACCGAATCAGGATGATGGACGGCGGCCCGCTCAGCGCGCGGCTCTTCGTGGAGCTCCTGCGGAGCAAGGCGGACATCGTGAGTGTCCTCGGATGGCGGGCAAGCCTTCTGCCCTTCAAGGTCGCGATGGCGAAGAGGCTCAGGAGATGGCGGATGGTGGGGATTCCGATGTTCCACACGGAGGAAGCCTGGAGCCGGGAGGATGTCTACCCGCCCCTGCTCAGCCGGTGTGACGCCATCGTCGCGAACACCGGCTACGAGAAACAGTTCGTCGAGGGCCGCATCTCTTCGCCGACCCGGGTGCTCGTCGGGGGCGCCGGGATCGATCCGCACGCCTTCTCCAAGCGGGACGGGCGAAAGATCCGAAGCCGCCATGGCCTGCGTGGGGGCCCCGTGGTCGGCTACGTGGGCCGCGTCGTTCCCTCCAAGGGCGTCACCGCGCTCATCAAGGCCATGCGCGTCGTCTGGCAGTGGAATCCCGAGGTGCGGCTCGTCCTGGCGGGGCCAAGGATGTCGGGGGGGAGGGCGGCGGATCGGGAGGTGGAGCTGGCCCTCGCCCGGCTGCCGGAGGCGGAAAGGTCTCGAGTCCTCTTGCTGGGCGAGTTCGACGAGGAAGACAAGGCCAGCATCTTCGACAGTCTCGACGTGTTCGCCATGCCATCGATCGGAGAATCGTTCGGCATCGCATACCTCGAGGCGTGGATGTGTGGCAAACCGGTCATCGGCGCCAACGTCGGATCGACCCCCTCCGTCATCCGAAATGGCGTGGACGGCCTCCTCGTGAACCCGCAGGACCCACGGCACATCGGAGAGGCCATCGTGAGGCTGCTGAAGGATCCTCCGGAGTGCGCTAGACTCGGCCAGGCTGGCTACACACGGACGACGTCCGAGTTCACGTGGGACAGAATCATCGACCGGATCGAGGGCCTCTACAAGGAGCTGGCATCTCCCGAGCCTATCCCGGCACCCGCGGCGGCAGCCCGGCGGGCTTCCAGCTGAGGGAGGGGCAGCCGGGCGGAGGCGCCGAGGACGTGATGTCCCGTCCGCGCGCTATCAGATCCTCGTCGTTCGGAGTCTCATCATCCAAGAGGGTAAATTGATGCGGCGCACGTGTATGGTAGCGGTGGTGTTCCTCGTACTCTGCGGCACCGCTCACGCCCAGCATACCCACCACGCCACCAAGCCGAGCGGGCCGGAGACACCCGCGACGCTCGTGCGCGGTCTGGGCTCGCATCATCATCCCGTCTCCACCACCAGCCCCGAGGCGCAGAGATTCTTCGATCAGGGCCTGCGCTTCGTGTATGCCTTCAATCACGACGAGGCCGTGCGATCGTTCAGGCGCGCGGCCCAGCTCGACCCGCAGATGGCCATGGCCTACTGGGGCATTGCCCTCGCCTTCGGTCCCAATATCAATCTGGAGGCCGAGCCGGAGAGGGAGAAGGCGGCCTACCAGGCGGTGCAACAGGCCCTTGCCCTCGCCGGGAAGGCGCCGACAAACGAGCGCCTGTACATCGAGGCGCTCGCCAAGAGATATACGGCCACGGCAGGCGTCGAACAGGGAAAGCTCGCCCTCGACTACCGGAACGCCATGGGCGAGCTCGTCAAGCGCTATCCCGACGATCTCGACGCGGCCACGCTCTTTGCCGAAGCCGGCATGAACCTGCGCCCCTGGCAGCTCTGGACGGCTGACGGCAAGCCCGCGGAGGGCACCGAGGCGATCGTGGCGACCCTGGAGTCCGTGCTGAGGCGAGATCCGAACCACGTCGGCGCGATCCACTACTACATCCACGCGGTGGAAGCGTCACCCAATCCGGAGCGGGCCCTCGCCTATGCTCCCAAGCTGGCCTCCCTGGCCCCGGCGGCCGGACATCTCGTCCACATGCCTGCCCATATCTATCAGCGCACGGGAGACTACAAAGCCGCCGCCCGGAGCAATCATGAGGCGGCGCGCGCGGACGAGGCGTATATCAGGTCCCGCGGGGTGCAGGGTCTATACCCCGTGATGTACTACAGTCACAACCTGCATTTCCTCGCCGTCGCGCACAGCATGGCGGGACGGAGCGCCGACGCCTTGGCTGCCGCGAAACGACTCGAAGCCCATGTGGTCTCGCAATTCAAAGAGATGCCGATGGTTGAAGGCTTCATCCCGACGTCGACCCTGCTCCTCGTGCGCTTCCGGAAATGGAAGGAGATCCTCAAAGTCCCGAGCCCCGATCCGTCGATGCTCACCACGTACGCTTTCTGGCACTTCGCTCGGGGATCTGCCTTGGCGGCGCAGGGCGAGGTGGCCAAAGCCGACAGCGAGCGCACGGCATTCCGCGAAGCCGTGAAACGCGTTCCCGAGGACGACGGCGCGCAGGCGACGCTGAAGGTCGCCGAGCGGATGTTGAGCGCCCGGATCGCCGCTTCGAAGCGCGAGAACAAGGCAGCGATCGAGCTCCTTGGCAAGGGTGTGGAGATCGAAGACTCGCTCCCTTATGGCGAGCCGCCCGCGTGGTACTCGCCGGTACGCGAGTCTCTGGGCGGGCTGCTGTTGCGAGAGGGACGGTATGCGGAAGCCGAAGCCGTATTTCGCGCCGACCTCGAGAGAAACAGACGTAGCGGTCGATCTCTCTTCGGCTTGATGGCCGCCCTGAGGGGTCAGGGGAGGGCCTACGAGGCCAAGCTCGTCGAGGGGGAATTCGAGAAGGCCTGGGCGGAGGCAGACACGAGGCTGAGCGTCGAGGATCTCTGAGCCGGCACGCCATCCGGGCGGCCCTCGCCACGAAGACCGGGCATTCGAAACCGTAGGATGTTGTAGGGGAACCCGACAGTAGCACGAGAGAGTTACCCGACGGAATTCACGAGCAATGGCAGTCGTTTGCCCAGATACCAGGGAAAATCATCCAACGATGTTCCAGCGAGAACGTCGGAAGAGTTTACGCGCAACCAATAGATCATTTGCCAATTGAACTGAAGTTGCTGTTTTGACGGCTTATTCCTTCGTACGACCATCTTGGCATAGTGTCTGCTCATACTCGTGGCCGGTGTCGAACTTGACCGTAAAAGGAGCTACGTGACCCTATGCCGATAAAGAATTCTCTCGGAAGAGCGAAGCCCGCGGGGGTCCTCGTGGCCCTCGTGCTTGGACTGACTCTTTCCACCACAGCCACTGCGGCGCCTATCTTGGGTCAGCAGATCTACTACGAGGGCGGGGATGTCCAGGTCACCGTCTTGCCGTATAGCGCGGCCTACACCAGTCAGGTGATCCTGTTTTCGACGCCCTCTCCCCTCGTCATAGCCAACAGCTCGCAGGTGGGGCAGGTCGTGAACCTTGGCAATCTGGCCGCCCTGTACGGCATCACTCCAGGAAGCGAGCTCATCTTCGGAATCCTCGTCCTGAACACGGGAAATACCTTCAAGATGGGGCCCGGCGGACGGAATCCCGATGGTGTCGAGCACGTCATGGTGGACTATACGGAAGGCGCCAGCGAAGACTACGCGTTTCTGGGATTTGAAGATCTCTTCGGAGGTGGCGACCAGGACTACAACGATGCCAACTTCCAAGTGGAGGGCGGAATCGGTTTTGTCCGGACGCCCGAGCCTTCTTCGCTGGCTCTGCTCGTGCTTGGTCTGGCCGGTCTAGGCGCCTGGTCCCGTTCGCTCTCCAAGGGAGCTCGTCTCAATATCTGAGGGGCTCTCTGAAGTAGTTTCGGTAGTCCTGCCACACTGATACTTCGTCGGGCATTACGCCAACGTAGTCCCCACCTCCCTCGGGCAGCCTTCCAGCGCCCTGTCAAACCGGTCACGCGCAAGTCATTGACATTGCGTATGGAGACGAGCTGGCACGGCTTCTGCGTTACGGGGGCCCAGTTGACGGGCTGCCCAAGCTACCTGGTGCGATGAAGAGGAGGAAGCGGCCATGGAACTGGAGACACTGGTCGGCTACCTGGTGGCGCTCGCTCTGCCCCTCTGGCTCCTGGTGGAACTCGTCACGCACCCGTGGAGATCGGAGCAACCCGAGAAGCCTCGCGAGTCGGATTGGCTCCCCGGCCCGCCTGTCCCTAAAGAGTCATCGACAACCCACCGCGTTCGGGCCACGAAGCTGGAGCATCCGCGCAGAGCCGCATAGCGAATCCTGGCGTCGACCTCAGATAGACGCTTTTCTCTCTCAGTAGCTCGAGAGGCATCGCCCCGCCCACTACGATGGCCGCTTGATCGCTGAAGGTGCGAGCCGTCGATCCGCCGGCGCACACGTCGACCGACTATAATCGACGGGATGAGGTGGATGGTACGGGCTCGTGCTGTGGGTTTCCTCGCGACCAGCCTCATGACCGGCCTGGCGGCGGGGCCCGTTGCTCCGGCCGCTGAGCCCGCGGGTAGTGAGGTGCTGGACCTCCTCCAGATCTCAGCCGCAGAGGGCCGCCGTCTCGTCAGCGGGGAGATCGTGTCTTATCCGGTCAGCGAGTTCAGCGAGAGGGAGCTGGCAGTGGGGCTTGCCATGTTCGTGCCGGGCCCGGTGAGCCGCGTGGCCGAGTATTTGAGCTCGGGGCAAGTGATAGCCCGTGACACCACGATCTCCGAGTTCGGGATCGTGCCGGAGCCCACGGGCACGGAGCCTCTCCCGGGAACCCCGCTCGTCAAGGGCGATCGGGACGAGGCCGGCAGCCTTCTCGACGCCTCGCCCGGCACGCGATTCAACCTGTCCACGGCCGAGATCGCGACGCTGCGCGCGCTCCGGGACACGACGGGAAGCATGTCGCAGGCGGGAACGGCCGAAAGGGTCTGGGACGTGTATCGCGGGCTCCTGCGGCAGCGGCTGCAAGCCTATCAGCAAGGCGGTCTCGCCGCTCTCGCCCCGTATACGCGGAGCGGGGGAGCGATCACCGACCCCGCGACCGAGTTGCGGTTGGCCATCGCGGATGTCGATCGCGCAGGACGCGACGGTCCCGAGCTCCACGACACGCTCTTGCGATATCCCGCCGCTCAGTCCCCGCGCCTGCTCCATCGCTTCTACTGGCTCAAGCGGCAAGTGCAGAGACGGCCGGATCTCAGCCTGCTTCATCAGATCATCGCGGCGGGCTCCGGTCCGACCGTCCATGTCGAGCGCTACTTCTACGTCGGGCACTCTTACAATGCCGCGCAGATCATCACCGGCGCCCTCGCGTACCAGCACGGCGCCGTGGTCTTCTGCACGAGCCGTTTCTCGACCGATGAGGTCCTGGGCGTGGGGAACCAGCTGAAGCGGTCGATCGGACGCACCCAGCTCCGAGACGAGATGCGCAAGCGGCTGGAGGGGATCCGTGCGTTCCTAACCCGCCCCCCCTCCACCGAGAGCCCCTAAATTTCCCGCAGGCGGCTCCAAAAGGTCCAGATGCGAGGCGGCGCCCGAAGGTCGCACGCGAGGCGTAGTTCTCACTCAGCCCTCGCCTCGCGGCTGCGTCCCTCAGCTCGAACGGCCATGTACGTTGAGCGTGCGACCGAGTGCGCCAACGAAGCAGATGGGCCTTTTTCAGCCGCCGCCTAGGGATAGAGGCCGCGGACCTGGTGGGCGTCGGCCACGCGTCGCACGCCCTCCATGAGGGCGGCCGTGCGCAGGTCGACGTGCTCTTTCTTCGAGATGTTCCACACGCGGGCGAACGCGCGCGCCATGATCTCCTGCAGGCGGCTGGTGATCTCACTCTCTTTCCAGAAGAAGAACTGCAGGCCCTGCACCCACTCGAAGTAGGACACGACGACGCCCCCGGCATTGGCGAGGATGTCCGGGATGACCAGGATGCCGCGATTGTGAAGGATGACATCGGCCTCGGGCGTGGTGGGGCCGTTGGCGCCCTCGACGACGATCTTGGCCTGGATCCGGTCGGCGTTGTCCTCGCGGATCTGCGACCCCGTGGCCGCGGGCAGCAGGATGTCGCACGGCTGCTCGAGGATGTCCTTGTTGGAGATGGCGTCGGCTCCAGGGAAGCCGCTGACGCTCCCCGCCTCCTTGCTGTGCTGCTCGAGGGCCCGGACATCCAGCCCCTGGCTGTTCCAGACACCGCCTCGGTAGTCG
Source organism: Candidatus Methylomirabilota bacterium (assembly GCA_036002485.1). Classification (NCBI taxonomy): domain Bacteria; phylum Methylomirabilota (SeqCode); species Candidatus Methylomirabilota bacterium. Next base: position 45,410 of record DASYTI010000019.1, read on the forward strand.
CTCACGCCCAGGATCAGGGCCCCGTCGCGCCAGAGCATGCGCGCGGCCACTCCGCCCACATTGCCGAAGCCCTGGACGACGACCTTCCTGCCTTTGATCTCTTGTCCCAGGCGATGGACGGCCTGGTAGAGCACGTAGACGATGCCGCGTCCTGTCGCTTCACGGCGACCCGCGGAGCCGCCGACGAGGAGCGGCTTGCCCGTGACGACGCCCGGCACGCTCTTCCCCTGGGTCATCGAGTACGTATCCATCATCCAGGCCATCGTCTGCTCGTCGGTGCCCAGGTCGGGGGCGGGGATGTCGAGATCGGGACCGATCATCAGGATGATCTCCGCCGTGTAGCGGCGGGTCAGCGCTTCCAGCTCTCGCTTCGACATGTTGCGCGGGGTGCACCGCACGCCGCCCTTGGCGCCGCCATAGGGCAGGCCCATGAGCGAGCACTTCCAGCTCATCAGCATGGCGAGCGCGCTCACCTCGCCCATGCTGACCTCGGCGTCGTAGCGCAGGCCGCCCTTGGTCGGGCCGAGTGCCGTGTTGTGGTGGACGCGATAGCCCATGAAGACTTCCGTGTGCCCGCTGTCCATTCTGACGGGGACCGAGACCACCAGGGCCCGGCGCGGGTAGCGGAGGCGGATGTGCGTGTCATGGTCGAGATGCAGACGCTCCGCCACCTGGTCCAGCTGAGCCACGGCGGTCCGGTGCATCTCGGATTCGAATTCCGGCATCTCGGCCATCACACGGACTCCCGCGGGTGCAGGCGAAGCACGGCCAGGCTGCGGCCCTGGAGCGGATATGGCTGGCCGTCCTTGAAGCGGCGACCCTCGGCGACGGGTGGCTGCCAGTCGCGCGTGTCCAGGACGGGCTCCCACGCGCCGCCCTCGTGATCCGGGAGCACGAAGGGTACCGGCTCGTCGTGCGCGTTGAGCAGGATGAGGAACGTGTCATCCGAGATGGGCAGACCCTCGTCGCTCATCTCCTCGATGGCATCGCCGGCCAACTGCAGGCCGAGGCCGGGGCTGAACGAGTGGGACCACTCCTCGTCCGTCATCTCGGTGCCGTCGGGTCGGAGCCATGAGAGGTCCTTGACGGCCGAGCCGCGGATGCGCCGGCCCTGGAAGAAGCGGCGGCGCTGGAACACGGGGTGATCCAGGCGGAAGCGGATGAGGCGGGCCGTGAAGTCCAGGAGGCGGCGGGCCGAGGGCCCGAGCGGCCAGTCGTACCAGGAGATCTCGTTGTCCTGGCAGTAGGCGTTGTTGTTGCCGCCCTGGGTACGGCCGATCTCGTCGCCGCCGGAGAGCATGGGCACGCCCTGCGAGAGGAGGAGGGTGGCCAGGAAATTGCGCTGCTGGCGTCCGCGAAGGGCCAGCACGTGCGGGTCATCCGTCGGACCTTCGACGCCGGAATTCGAGGACGCATTGTCGTCAGTTCCGTCACGATTGTCCTCCTGATTGGCCTCGTTGCGCTTCTGCGTATAGGCAACGAGGTCGGCCAGGGTGAAGCCGTCGTGCGCCGTGACGAAATTGATGCTGGCCGACGGGCGCCGCCCCCCTTGCTCGTAGAGGTCGCTCGAGCCCGTGAGGCGAAAAGCGAGCTCGGCGACCTGGCCCCACTCGCCCTTCCAGTAGCGCCGGATGGTGTCCCGGTACTTCCCGTTCCACTCCGCCCAGCCCGGCGGGAAGTTGCCAACCTGATACCCACCCTCCCCGAGATCCCACGGCTCGGCGATGAGCTTGACCTGGGAAATGACCGGATCCTGGTGGATGACGTCGAAGAAGGATGAGAGCCGGTCCACGTCGTGGAGCTCGCGGGCCAAGGCCGAGGCGAGATCGAAGCGGAAGCCGTCCACGTGCATGTCCAGCACCCAGTAGCGCAGGCTGTCCATGAGAAGCTGGAGGGAGCGCGGGTGGGTGAGGTTCAGCGTATTGCCGCAGCCCGTGAAGTCACGGTAGCGACTTCGGTCGCCGTCTTCCAGGCGATAGTAGGCGGAGTTGTCGATGCCCCGAAAGCACAGGGTGGGACCACGGTGGTCACCCTCCGCGGTGTGGTTGTACACCACGTCGAGGATGACCTCGATGCCGGCCTCGTGGAGGCGCTTGACCATGGTCTTGAACTCGCTGACCTGCTCGCCGCGAGCCCCCGTGGAGACGAAGCGGGAGTCCGGCGCGAAGTAGCCGACGGAATTGTAGCCCCAGTAGTTGTCGAGCCGACGGTCCTGGAGCGGCTTCTCGCTCACCGAATGGTGCACGGGCAAGAGCTCCACGGCGGTAACCCCGAGACGCGTGAGGTGCTCGAGAGTCGGGGGGGCGGCCAGGCCGGCGTAGGTGCCACGAAGCGGGCGCGGGATGTCCGGATGACGCGCGGTGAATCCCTTGACGTGCACCTCGTAGATCACCGTCTGGTGCCACGGCGTGCGCAGGGGGCGGTCCTCGCCCCAGGAGAAGGCGGATTCGACGACGACGCACTTGGGCAGATAGGGCGCGCTGTCGCGGGGATCGGGCTCGCGGCTCGTGTCCGCCTCGCCCGGTCGGTAGCCGCACAGGGCATCGTGCCAGCGCAGGCTGCCCGCGATGGCTCGGGCATACGGATCGAGCACCACCTTGGCTGGATTGAAGCGATGGCCCTCGGCCGGCTCATAGGGTCCGTGGACGCGGTAGCCGTAGAGAAGGCCCGGGCGCGCCTCGGGAAGATCGACGTGCCAGATCTGATCGGTGCGCTCGGTCACGGCGATGCGGGCGATCTCACGGCCGGTATCTTCCGAGTGGAAAAGGCAAAGATCCACCGCAGTCGCCTGCTCACTGAAGAGCGCGAAGTTCACGCCGGAGCCGTCCCACGTGGCGCCGAGCGGATACGGCCGCCCCGGGCGAGTGCGGAAGGAGGCGGAAGGCACGGAGATCAGCCCTCGCTCGGGGAGAGCCACACGGCGGCGAGCGGAGGGAGGGTAAGCAGAACCGAATGAGGCTGGCCGTGCCAGGGAACCGGCTCGCCGACCACGCCTCCGCGATTGCCCATGTCGCTGCCGCCGTAGTAGGCGCTGTCCGTGTTGAGGATCTCCCGGTAGAATCCGCCCCGCGGCACGCCCACGCGATACCCGTGCCGCGGCACCGGCGTGAAGTTGCAGACGCACACCGTGAGGTCGCCCGGCCTCCGCCCGAATCGCGCGAAGGCCACGATGCTCTGGTCGGCATCGCTACAGTCCATCCAGGCGAATCCCGCGGCCTCGCAATCCAGTTGATGCAGCGAGAGCTGCCCCCGGTACTGCCGGTTTAGGTCCGCCACCAGCCGCTGAACGCCTCGATGGTACGGCCCCTGGTCGAGCAGGTGCCAGTCCAGGCTCTTGTCGTGGTTCCACTCGTCCGACTGTCCGAACTCCCCGCCCATGAAGAGGAGCTTCTTGCCGGGATACGCCCACATGAAGCCGTAGAGCAGGCGGAGGTTGGCGAAGCGCTGCCAGTCGTCGCCCGGCATCTTGCGGGCGAGCGAGCGCTTGCCGTAGACGACCTCGTCGTGGGAGAGGGGCAGGACGAAGTTCTCCGTCCAGGCATACAGCAAGCCGAAGGTGAGCTGGTTATGGTGATACTTCCGGTGGACGGGCTCGTTGCGCAGGTAGTCGAGCACGTCGTGCATCCAGCCCATGTTCCACTTGAGCCCGAACCCGAGTCCACCGAGATGGACGGGCCGCGAGACCATGGGCCACGCCGTCGACTCCTCGGCCACCGTGACCACGCCAGGGTGCACGGCGTACACGACCTCGTTCAGGCGCTTGAGAAAGGCGATGGCCTCGAGATTCTCGCGTCCACCGAAGACGTTGGGCACCCACTCGCCGGCCTTGCGTGAGTAATCGCGGTAGATCATGGAGGCCACCGCGTCCACGCGCAGCCCATCCACGTGATAGCGCTCCAGCCAGAAAAGCGCGTTGCCGAGGAGAAAGTTCGCGACCTCGCGCCGACCGAAATTGAAGACGCGCGTGCCCCAGTCGGGGTGCTCGCGCTCGCGCGGATCGGCGTGCTCGTAGAGGTGCGTGCCGTCGAAGTACGCGAGCCCATGCGGGTCCTTGGGGAAGTGGGCGGGCACCCAGTCAAGGAGGACCCCGATGCCGCGCCGGTGCAGGCGATCCACAAAGGCCATGAAGTCGTGGGGGCGGCCGTAGCGGCGCGTGGGCGCGTAGTACCCGATGGTCTGGTATCCCCACGAGCCGTAGAAGGGGTGCTCCATGACGGGGAGCAGCTCCACGTGGGTGAACCCCATCTCCGTGGCATGGTCCGCGAGCTGGTCGCCCAGCTCCTGGTAGCTGAGGAACCGGTTGCCCTCCCCCGGCACTCGTCGCCAAGAGCCCAGATGCACCTCGTAGACGCTCATGGGGGCATCGAGAGCCTGGCGGCGGGAGCGCTCGGCCAGCCAGGCGCCATCCCCCCAGGTGAAACCGTCGAGCCGTTCGACCACGGAGGCGGTGCGCGGCTCCTCTGGCTCGAAGCCGAAGCCATAAGGATCACTCTTGAGGGCCAGGGGCGCGCCGGATCGGGACACGATTTCGAACTTGTATCGGGCGCCTTCGGGCACGCCGGGCAGGAAGAGCTCCCAGATGCCATTGCCGGGATGGAGCCGCATCGGATGGCTGCGCCCGTCCCAGCCATTCCAGTCGCCCACCACGGATACCCGCTTCGCATTCGGCGCCCAGATGGCGAAGATGATGCCCCCCACGCCTTCGAGCGTCGCCGCATGCGCGCCCAGCTTGTCGTAGATGCGGTAGTGGGTACCCTCACCGAGCAGGTGGAGGTCAAAGCCCGAGAGGGTCGAAGGGAAACAGTACGGGTCTTCAATCTCTGCCGTATGTCCCCCGCCGTACGCCGCGCGGAGATGGTACCGGACGGGAAGGCGGCCGGGAATCTCACCCTCCCAGAGACCGGCGGGATGCAAGGATTTGAGCGGGTGCGAAAGCTTGGTGCCGTCGAGCGGGACCACGGACACCTCGACGGCGCCGGGCAGGAAGGCCCGGACGATGACCCCGTCCGTGGCGGGATGAGGGCCCAGGATGGCGAAGGGATCGCCGTGCTCTCCGCTGACGAGGGCCTGGACGGTTTCGCGGGAAAGGCTCATGAACGTCGATCCCGGTCCGGGGACGGCGGAACTAGAAGGAGCGGATGAGGCGCTCCACCCGCTCGTCGTGGCTCTGGAACGGGTCCTTGCAGAGGATGGTCTCGCGCTCGGGGTCGTTGAGCTTCAAGTACACCCAGTCCACGCGGTAGTCCTTGCCTTTGAGGTTGGCCTGCCGGATGAACTCGCCGCGCAGCCGCGCGCGGGTGGTCTGCGGCGGGATGTGCTTGGCGCGCTCGATGATGTCGTCGCTGGTGATGCGATCCACCATGTCGTGCTTCACGAGCTGGAAGTACACGCCCTTGTGCGGCCGGATGTCGTGGTACTGCAGGTCCATGAGCGAGACCTTGGGGTCGCGCCAGGACAGGCGATGCTTCTCCATGAAGGACTCGATGATGCGCTTCTTGATGACCCAGTCGACCTCGCGATGCAGCTCCATGGGGTCCGTATGCAGCGCCTCGATGACGTGGGTCCAGCGCCCGAGGACGTCCTTGGTCACGGGGTCGGCGTCGATCGACTGGACATATCGCGTGGCGTGCTCCAGGTATTCCGTCTGCAGCTGGAGCGGGGTGATGGTGCGCCCATCCTTGAGCCGGACCGTCTCGCGCAGGGAAGGGTCGTGGCTGATGTCCCGGATGGCCTGGACGGGGGACTGCAGACTGTAGTCCCGGTCGAAGAACCCGTCCTCGATCATGTCGAGGATGAGGGCGGTGGTGCCCACCTTGAGGTAGGTGGCGACCTCGGACATGTTCGAATCGCCCACGATGACGTGGAGGCGGCGGTACTTCTCCGCGTCAGCGTGGGGCTCGTCGCGCGTGTTGATGATGGACCGCGAGGAGGTGGTGGCCCCCGAGATCTCCTGGCAGATATGCTGCGCCCGCTGCGAGAGACAGTAGTGGAAGCCCCGGGGGGTCTGCAGCACCTTGCCCGCGCCCGCGAAGATCTGGCGGGTGACGAAGAAGGGGATGAGGCCCTCGGCCAGACGCTGGAACGACACGTCGCGGCTGACCAGGTAGTTCTCGTGACAGCCGTAGGAGTTGCCGGCGGAATCGGTGTTGTTCTTGAAGAGGAGGATATTGCCGGAGATCCCGTCCTCGCGAAGCCGCTTCTCCGCCTGATGCAGGAGATCCTCGACGATGCGCTCGCCCGCCTTGTCGTGGATGACCAGGTCGGCGATGTCGTCGCACTCGGGGGTCGCATACTCGGGATGGAAGCCCGTGTCGAGATAGAGCCGCGCCCCATTCTCGAGGAAGACATTGGCGTTCCGCGCCCCCGGGATGACCTTCTCGAAGAGGTAGCGGGCGACGTTGTCGGGCGAGAGACGCCGCTGGCCGTTGAGCGTGCACGTCAGACCGTACTCGTTTTCCAAGCCGAAGATGCGGCGTTTCATGTGGGCCTCAGCGTAGCAGGGGAGAGGACGGGAGGCAAGGATTGCCTTTGGCCGTCGGGCGGATGCGCTACTTGTCGTCGGCGAGGAGCTGATGGAGCACGGCGGGAGGGATCCGGCGGAACTTGCGGCGCTCCTTACCGCGGTCGAGCACGGCCACTTCCAGGTCACGCTCGGTCAGGGTTTTGTTCTGGGTCACCATGAGGGCCCGAACTCCCAGCTTGACCGCGCCCGAGAAGTCCAGGCCTTCCTGATAGTTGTCCTTGAGATAGCGCCGGATCTCGTCGGACTGCCCACCCATGGCCGCGTAGTTCTTCTCGTCCTCGATGGTGCCGTCATAGAGGATGTGGTAGATCTCATTTTTGGTGCCGTCGCTGTCGCCCACCTCCACCACCAGCACCTCGACCTCGAAGGGCTTGATGTCCTGGGTGAAGATATTGCCGAGGGCCTGGGAGTAGGCGTTGGCGAGGGACTTGGCCGTCACGTCCCCGCGGCTGTACGAGTAGCCTTTGATGTCCGCGTGCCGGACGCCCGCCACTCGGAGGTTCTCGAACTCGTTGTACTTGCCCACGCCCGCGAAGGCAATCCGATCGTAGATCTCCGAGATCTTGTGGAGCAGGGCCGAGGGGTTCTCGGCCAGGAGCAGGACGCCGTCGCGATACTCGAGGGCCACGATGGCCTTGCCGCGCGAGATGCCCTTGCGAGCATACTCCGCCTTGTCCTTCATCATCTGCTCGGGCGAGACGTAGTAGGGCAGCGGCATCAGCTACCCCCTCGCTCGGCGAGGATGGCTTCGCAGTAGCGGCGGATCTCCTCGTCGGAAACCTCTCCGAAGCCCGAGCGGGTGATGGTCTTGACCGTGGGATAGATCCCGCGCTGGAGATCCGGCCCCCCCGTGCCCAGATCTTCGTCGGCCGCGTCCATCAGGGCCTCGATGGACACCCGCACCGCCTCGTCTTTGGACAGGTCACGCTTGAAGCGCTTCTTGAGGGAGTCCCGCGCGTCCTTGCCCCCCGAGCCTTGGGCGAAGTAGTCGGTCTCCTCGTACCGGCCTCCCGTGACGTCGTACTTGAAGAGGCGCCCCACCCCCGCGCGCTCGTCGAAGCCCGCGAAGATGGGCACCACCACGAGGCCCTGCATGGCCAAGGGCAGGTTCATGCGGATCATCTGGCCGAGCTTGTTGGCCTTGCCATCGAGCGAGAGATTCTCACCCTCGACCTTCTCGTAGTGCTCGAGCTCGGTCTGGAAGAGACGCGCCATTTCCATGGCGGGCCCCGCCGCGCCCGCGATGCCGATACCAGAGAGATCGTCCGACCTGAAGATCTTTTCAATGCGACGGGAGGCGACCTGGTACCCCTCGCTGGCCTGGCGGTCGCCTGCCATGATCACGCCGTCGCGGTATCGGAGGGCGAGAACCGTGGTGCCGTGGGGGACGGTCGGGGGACTATTCGTCTCCCTCGGCACGTCCTCGCCCTGAGGAAGTAGGTGAGGCGCCGAGTGTCGCAAGACGTCCGCGAAGCTCGAGGTGGCGTACCCGAAGAACACGCCTTCCCAGCGGCTGGGCTTGTCGTTCACACGTCCCCCGCGGGCTTGCCGAGGTTGCGGAGAAGATCGCCGGCCGTGGGGCTGTCGGCGAAGAGCTGGCGGACGTGCGCCTCGGTCCCGCGAAGCGGCTCGAGCATGAAGATCTTCTTGAGCGGGCCTTCCTTGAGGTCGAAGATCACCGAGTCCCACGAGGCGGACACGACTTCGTCGGCGTACTTCTGCAGGCACATGCCGCGGAAGTAGGCCCGGGTGTCCTTGGGCGGGTCATAGATCGCCTTGGTCACTTCGTCCTCGGTGGTGAGCCGCTCGACGGCGTCGGACTCCTCGAGCTTGTAGTAGAGACCCTTGCCCGGACGAATGTCGTGATACTGCAGGTCGATCATGGCCACGCGGGAGTCGGACCACTCGAGCCCGTGCTTGGCCATGTAGCTCTGGATCAGCGCCTGCTTGATCACCCAGTCCAGCTCCCGATCGAGGCTCATGGGGTCCTTGGCCAGCTGATCCAGCACGGTGCCCCAGCGCAGCATGACGTCGTCGACCCACGGCTCGTGCTCGCGTCCGGCGTAGTAGCGCTGGGCCAGGGCGAGGTACTCGCGCTGCAGATCCACGGCGGTGAGCGCGCGGCCATCCTTGAGCCGGAACGTCTCCCGGCAGGTGAGATCCCGCGAGACCTTCCGATACGCCAGCACCGGGCTCTCCAGCGAGAGGTCGCGCTCGATGAAATCGTCCTCGATCATGCTGAGGGCGATGGCCATGGTGCCGACCTTGAGGTAGTTGGAGACCTCGCTCATGTTCGCGTCGCCCACGATCACGTGCAGGCGGCGATAGCGCTCGGGGTCGGCGTGGGGCTCGTCGCGGGTATTGATGATGGGTCGGCTGTGCATCGTTTCCAGACCGACCTCGGTCTCGAGGAAGTCGGCCCGCTGGGAGATCTGATAGTCGCAGTGCTCGGTGTTGTTCTCGGCCCCCACCTTGCCCGACCCCGTGAAGACCTGGCGGCTCACGAAGAAGGGCATGAGGTGCTGGACGATGCGCGCGAAGGGCACCTTGCGGTCCATGAGGTAGTTCTCGTGGGTGCCGTAGGAGTTGCCCTTGGAGTCCGTGTTGTTCTTGTAGATGAGGATCCGCTGCTCGGGCGGCGACACCGCCTCCGCCCGTGAGCGCGCCAGATTCAGGATGCGCTCGCCCGCTCGGTCCCAGATGACGCAATCGCGCGGATTGGTCGTCTCGGGGGAGGAGTATTCAGGGTGGGCGTGGTCGACGTAGAAGCGGGCGCCGTTGGAGAGGATGAGGTTGATCAGGCGCGACTCTTCCTTGGAGGGCGCCTCCTTCTCCTCCATGTACTCGAAGCCTCGCGCGTCGCGCAGGGGGCTCTCCGCCTCGTAGTCCCAGCGGATACGTGAGGACCGGTAGGTCTCGTACGAGTTGATGAGCAGGAGAGACGAGAGAATCGGATTGAAGTCGGGCTGGTTCTTGACCGTGATGCCGTACTCGGTCTCGATGCCCATCACCTTCGGAATCGCCATAAGTCCCCCGGACGCCCTCGTCGAGATGAGAACAAACGGCGGGAGGGGGCGATAGCGCTCCCCTCCCGCCGCGGCGCTTACAGGTACTGGCCGGTATTGATGATGCGCTCGACCGCCCGCTGCTTCTCCTTCGTCTCACCCATGAGCGGCTTGACGTAGACGATACGCTCGCCCTTCTTGCCCGCGATCTTGGCCCAGTCGTCCGGGTTCGTGGTATTGGGCAGGTCCTCGTTCTCTTTGAACTCTTCGCGCACGGCGGCCAGGAGGTCGTCGAGGTTGATGCCCTTCTCGCTCGTCTGGATATAGCGCTTGAGGGCCAGCTTCTTGGCCCGGCGTACCACGGATTCGATCATAGCGCCCGAGGAGAAGTCCTTGAAGTAGAGGATCTCCTTGTCGCCGTTGGCGTAGGTGACCTCGAGGAACCGATTCTCCTCCTCCAGGCTGTACATCTCTTCCACGGCGGCGGCGATCAGACGATCGAGGGTCGGCTGCATCTCGCCGCCGTGCTGCTGGAGCTCGACCGCGTGGATGGGGAGGTCGCCCGTCAGGTACTTGTTGAAGATGTCCACGGCCGCGCTGCGGTCCGGCCGCTCGATCTTGATCTTCACGTCGAGCCGGCCGGGACGCAGGATGGCCGGGTCGATGAGATCCTGCCGGTTCGAGGCGCCCACCACGATCACGTTCTTCAGGTGCTCGACGCCGTCGATCTCGGCCAGGAGCTGCGGGACGATGGTCGTCTCCACGTCGGAGGAGATGCCCGAGCCGCGGGTGCGGAAGAGGGCGTCCATCTCGTCGAAGAAGACGATGACGGGGACGTCCTCGGCGGCTTTCTCGCGCGCCTTGATGAAGATCTCGCGGATCTTGCGCTCGGTCTCGCCCACGTACTTGTTGAGGAGCTCCGGGCCCTTGATGTTGAGGAAGAAGCCCTTGACTTTTTCGCCCCGCTTCTCGGAGATCTTCTGGGCGAGATTGTTGGCCACCGCCTTGGCGATCATGGTCTTGCCGCAGCCCGGGGGGCCGTAGAGCAGGACGCCCTTGGGCGGCGTCAGCTGATGCTCGCGGTAGTAATCGGCGTACAGGTACGGCAGCTCCACGGCATCCTTGATCGCCTCGATCTGGGTGGTGAGGCCGCCGATGTCCTCGTAGTTGATGTCCGGCACTTCCTCCAGGGCCAGATCCTCGACCTCGCTCTTGGGCAGCTTCTCCAGCAGGTACCCGCTCTTGCCGTCCATGAGGATGTGATCGCCGACCTTGAGCTTCACGGAGCGCAGGGGATCGGCCACGATGCCGACCTTGTCCTCGTCGGCGCGAAGGGTCACCACGGCGCGGCCCTCCTCGAGCAGCTCCTTGAGGATGACCACGTCACCCTGGATCTCGTAGCCGGCCGCCTCCACCACGTTGAGGCCTTCGTTGAGGACGAGCTCCTGGCCGGGCTTGAGGGACTCGGCCTTGAGGGATGGATGCAGGTTGACCTTGACCTTGCGCCCCTGGGACAGCACGTTGATGGTGCCGTCCTCGTTCACCGAGAGGTACACGCCGTACGTCGAGGGCGGCGCGCAGAGCTTGTCCACCTCTTCTTTCAGCGAGGTGATCTGCTCGCGCGCCTCGTAGAGCGCATTGACAAGCTTTTCGTTCTGGTTGAACGCCTGCACGAGCTGGCGATTGGCCTCGCGCAGCTTGTTCTCGAGCACCATGAACTCCTTCGGCGCGTCCTCGAGCTTCTTGCGCAGCCGACCCGTCTCGGCCTCGAGCGAATGCACGTAGGCCTGCAGGTCTTGGACCTGCACCTCGTACTCCGTCAGTCGGCGGCGGTAGTTGGAGTCGGACATGGGCAGAAACTTCGACAGTCCCTTCATTCCTTCAGACGACGGCTCCCGGCTTGGAGTCTTTTTCTCGAACTCCTTCATGTTCGCCCGTTCCTTTCTGGCTAGTTCAGCGGGCGCTTCCCTGAGAGCGAACCCCCCGCCCTCTGTGGGTGTGGCCGAAAGTTGCGCTCAGTATAGTGGTCCGTGTCGCGGCAAGTCAAGAGAATTGGGGCCAATTGATCGTTCAGAGCCATTGAAATCATTCGACTTTTCCCACTTCCTCCCTTCGGCAACACCGATGGGTCTCAGCGATGAAACCCAATGCCCAAGAGACCCGTTCCTCGCCCATCCTAGATGGGTCTCTACCTTCTGAGCATAAGGGAAGCACGTTCGGTGCCATCGTCTCGGGCCGACGAGAACGCCCGACCGAGGGCCGAATAGCGCATGAGTTCGCGATGATATTGCGGATTCGTTGAGCAACCGGCGATCCACGTCGGCGCGTGACGCGCCATGTGTCGGTCTTTTTGATATAAGGGCTCCATGTTTCGTCAGTTCGGTGTACTCGCGCTCGTCGCGCTCTGTGCCGCTGGTGCGCCGCCGCCCTCCGACGCTCAAGGACCCACGCTGCGCGTCGGACTGCCATCCATTCCGACCGTTCTCGATCCAGCCACCGCCCTCGAGGGCTCCATGCCCTTCATCGCGCGCCAGGTCTTCGACACCCTCGTCCAGTACCGCGACGGCGGGAGCGATATCGAGCCCGGCCTCGCCACTCAATGGACCGTATCGCGCGACGGGCTGTCCTGGACCTTCCGGTTGCGCGAGGGCGTCCGTTTTCATGATGGCACCCCCCTCCAGGCCCGGCAGGTTGCCGAGAGTCTCGATCGCATCATCATTCCCGCCCATCCCCTGGCGCCGAGCCCCAGCCCCGCCGGCTCGCGGCTCCTTCGCGGCGCTCCCGGGGTAATCAAGGACATCCTCACTCCCGACCAGCGCACGGTGCAGATCAACCTCGTCCTGCCCTATGCACCTCTTCTGACGGTGCTCGCCCATCCCGTGTTCTCGATCGTCCACCCGACGACGGGAGCCACGCGCTGGGTAGGAACCGGACCCTTCGCCCTGGGCGAGGCATACGCCGGCCGACTTGTGCTCGAAGCCAATCCCGCGTATTGGGCGGCGCCGGCCCGTTCACCTCGCGTCGTCCTGAGCGAGACGCCGGACCAGGCGCGGGCCGAAGCCGACCTCGATGCAAGAAGCCTCGACCTCATCGTTCCTGCCGGGCCGCCCCTCCGCATGCAAGGCGCCCTCTCGCTGCCCGGCTGGCGGATCGGCTACCTCGCCATCCAGACCGAGAAGGACCCGTGGCGGCGGCGGAAGGTGCGCCAGGCCTTTGCCGCGGCGCTCTCGCCCGCCATGTTGACGTCAGCCGTCGAGCCGGCCGGCGTGGCGCTCAGAGCTTTCCTTCCACGTGGCATATGGAGCGCGGCGGAGCCGCCTGTCCCGCTCCTCGGCACCGATGCAGGGACGGCACGGCGCCTCATGGGGGAGGCGGGGGCGGGGCAGGCGGTGGTGGCCTCGTTGCTGGCCGATGGCTCCATCGGGCCCGAAGTCCCGCGGGTCGTCGACGCCATCCGTGCCGCCCTCGGCGCGGCCGGCGTCACGGTGAAGCCGCGGATCGAGGCCGGAGATGCCGCGTTCCAGACCGCACAGAGCGGGACGCACGACCTGGCATTCTTCGAGGCCCGCGTGGACGGCGGCGACCCCCATCTCCTCCTCTATCCCCTCTCCACGAGCGAGGGCGCGACCCGCGGGCCCAGCGCGACCAACTTCTCTTTCTATCGCAACGCGCGCCTCGACGATCTCCTGATCCGCGCGAGCCAGATTGCCTTCCGGCCGGAGCGCCAGCGCATCTACGCCCGTGCCCAGGCCTTTCTCGCCGAGGAGCTACCATGGCTACCCCTCTACGTCCGCCTGAACTGGGCTGTGGCTCGTCCCGAGCTCCGCGGGTTTCGCTTGCATCCGAGCGGCAACCATCGCCTCGGCGGCGCCTGGGTCGAGACGGCGACGCCTTCAGCACCGGCTTCTCCATCGATTGCGCCGCCTCGCACCCCCTGACCGCCTCTGCGGCTGGACTTGGGGCGGCCCGCATGATAGACAAATGAAGGACTTACGCCATCCTGGCGCCAACCTCATGCTCACGATCAGCGATACCGTCACCGAGATGGTCCAGTGGGTGTTCCCCGAGCACGCGGGCGCGCCCGGCCAGATCCACGGCGGCCGCATAATGCAGTGGATAGCCACGGTGGGGACCATGGCGGCCGCTCGGGTGGCGCGCGGCCAGGTCGTGCTGGGGGCCATGGACGACATCGACTTTCTTCACCCGGTCAAGGTAGGGGAGATCGCCGTCTTGCGGGCTCAGGTCGAAGCCATCGGGCGCTGCTCGATCGAAGTCGGAGTCAAGGTCTTCGCCGAGAACGTCCAGAACGGTCGCCGCGCCCCGACCCTCAACTCCCATCTCGTCTTCGTGAAAGTGGACGAGGATCTGAAGCCCGTGCCCGTGCCGGCCACGCTGGTGCCGAGAGGACCAGCGGAAGAGGCGCTCTTCGCCGAGGCGCGAGAGCGTCGGCGCCAGCGTCTCGAGCGCCTGGCCCGGCGCCGGGCGGCCGCTCTCGACATCGGCGACGAGGCGGAGGAGGAGCCGCGCTGGACGCTCGAATCCTCGCGCGCGGTGCTGCCCGAGGACACGCTGTTCGGGCACACCATGTTTCCCGGCAAGCTCCTCATGGACATCGACGAGGTGGGAGGCATCCTCTCCATGCGCTACTGTCGCGGCCTCGTCATGACGGCCTGCCTCGACGCCATGGACTTTTTCGCCCCCATCAACACCCACGAGGTCGTCACGTTCAAGGCGGCGCTGAACTATGTCGGCAATTCTTCGCTGGAAGTCGGCGTCAAGGTACTGACCGAGGTGCCCTGGTCGGGCGAGGTGCGGCACGCCTGCACGGCCTATCTGACCTTCGTCCACCTGGGGCCGGACCTCCGGCCGCGACCGTGCCCGCCCTTCACGGCCCAGACGTCGGGCGAGAAGCGGCGCGGGACGGAGGCGGAGGAGCGGCGCGCACGGAGGCTGGAGCGGGTGAAGCGGTTGAAAGCATCCATTCAAGAAGGAAGGTGACGCCATGTCCGGACACTCCCGGTGGTCCCAGATCAAGCGTAAGAAGGGCAAGGCCGACGTGCAGCGCGGGAAGCTCTTTTCCAAGATCCTCCGCGAAATCACCGTGGCCGCGAAGCACGGCGGCGGCGACCCCAAGGGCAATCTCCGGCTCAAGGCGGCCGTGGAGTCCGCCAAGGCCGCCAATATGCCCGCGGACAACATCAAGCGAGCCGTTCAGAAGGGGACGGGCGAGCTCCCCGGCGAGCAGTACGAGGAGATCACCTACGAGGGCTATGGGCCGGGCGGAGTCGCCGTCCTCGTGCGCGTGCTGACGGACAACAAGAACCGCACGGGGCCCGAGATCCGGCACATCTTCGAGAAGCAGAGCGGGCGCATGGGCACGTCGAACTGCGTGGCCTGGATGTTCGACCGCCGCGGGGTCATCCAGGTCGACGGCGAGAAGGCGAAGGAGGACGAGGTGCTCGAGCAGGCCCTCGAGGCCGGGGCCACCGACGTGCGCACGGTGGAAAGAGTTTTCGAGATCACCACCGCCCCTGATGAAATGGAGTCGGTGCGCCAGACGCTCGAGGCCAAGGGATTGCCGGTGCTCGAGGCGCAGGCCTCTATGGTCCCCCAATCCACGGTGCGGGTGGAAGGCAAGGACGCCGCCGCCGTGCTGCGGCTGATCGAGGCGCTCGAGGAGCAGGACGACGTCCAGGCCGTCTATTCCAACTACGACATCCCCGACGAGGTCTTCGACGCCATCTCTGCGGCCTAGCGGCGTGCGCGTGATGGGCGTGGATCCCGGGCTCGTGGACACGGGCTTCGGAATCCTCGAGGCGGGGCCGGGCGCGGTGACGGTCGTGGCGGCGGGGGTGGTGTCGACCACGTCCACCCTGCCCCTCGAAGCCCGGCTCAATGCCATTCACCGGGCCATGGTCAAGATCATCGAGGAGCGCCGGCCGGCCTTCCTGGTCGTCGAGGATCTCTACACCGAGTACAAGTTTCCCCGCACGGCCATCCTCATGGGCCATGCCCGCGGGGTCATCTATCTCGCCGCGCGCCAGCTCGGCGTGGCCGTGACCGCCCTCTCACCGTCGGAGGTCAAGCGCGCGGTGACGGGCAATGGCGCGGCGGGCAAGGCGCAGGTCCAGCGCAGCGTCCAGACCCTCCTCGGCCTCAAGGACCTGCCGCGGCCCTCGCACCTGGCCGACGCGCTCGGCCTCGCCGTCACCGGTCTCGCCCGCGTCACCGGCATCACCCCACGGGCTCGAGCGGTCAGATGATCCGCACATGATCGCCCTCCTGCGCGGACGACTGCGCCGGAAGCACGAGAACCGCGTGGTGGTCGAGGCGGCGGGAGTCGGCTACGAGGTCGTGCTGCCCCCGGTGGTCCAGCAGGCCATCGCGGGCGCGCTCGCGAGCGACGGAGACGGCGCGGCCGAGGTGACGCTGGAGATCCACTACCACGCGACCCAGAACCAGCCCTCGCCCGTGCTGATCGGGTTCCTCTCCGGACTCGAGAAAGAATTCTTCGAGAAGCTCATCACGGTCAAGGACGTGGGCCCGCTGGTGGCGGCCCGGTCGCTTGCCTCGCCGGTTTCGGAGATCGCCGCCGCCATCGCGCGCCAGGACGAGGCCTATCTTCGGCGCCTGCCGGGTATCGGTCCTCAGAAGGCCAAGAACATCGTGGCCCAGCTGTCTTCCAAGGTCGCCAAGTTCGCCCTGTCCCAGCCGGGGGCGGTGGTGGAGCACGGCAAGGCCACCGCGCCCGCTTCCGTCCGTATGGATGAGGATGGCCTGCGAGGCGCGGTCTTCGAGATCATGACCAAGCAGCTGGGCCATCGGCCGGGCGAGGCCGCCCATCTCATCACCGCCGCCCTGTCCCGGAAGCCGGGCATCACCACCCCGGAAGAGCTCTTCGACGAGATCTACCGCGGGGCCAAGACCCCGTGACCGACGAAGCCAGGGTCATGAGTCACGTCGCCTTGCCCGAGGAGACGCAGGTCGAGCGGCAGCTCCGGCCCCAGCGGCTCGACGAGTATGTCGGCCAGCGGGCGGCCGTGGAGAGTTTGCGCGTCTCCGTCCTGGCCGCCGGCCAGCGGGGCGAGCCGCTCGATCATGTGCTTCTGTCGGGCCCTCCGGGGCTGGGCAAGACCACCCTGGCCACCATCCTCGCCAATGAGATGTCCGCTTCGATCGTCACCACGGCCGGGCCCTCGCTCGAGCGCGGGGGCGACCTGATGGGCATCCTCACCAACCTCAATGAGCGGGACGTCCTCTTCGTGGACGAGATCCACCGGCTGCCGCGCATCGTCGAGGAGCTCCTCTATCCGGCCATGGAGGACTTCACCGTCAATTTCGTCATGGACAAGGGCCTGAACGCCCGCACCATGCGGATCCCCCTTCGGCCCTTCACGCTCGTGGGAGCCACCACTCGGCCGGGCATGCTCTCGTCGCCGCTCCGCGAGCGCTTCGGCATCTTCCACCACCTGGATTTCTACTCGCTGGAGGAGCTCCAGGCCATCATCACGCGCTCGGCCTCCATCCTGGGCGCCCCCCTCCAGCCGGACGGGGCCGGGGCCATCGCCAAGCGATCGCGCGGGACGCCCCGCATCGCCAACCGTCTCCTGCGACGGGTGCGCGACTATGTCCAGGTCAAGGGCACCGGAGTGGTGTCGGGGGCCGCGGCCGTCGATGCCCTCAGCCGCGAGGGAGTCGACTCGGAAGGGCTCGATCGGCTCGACACGCGCTTCCTCAAGGCGATCATCGAGCAGTACGGAGGGGGCCCCGTCGGGCTCGAGGCCATTGCCGCCACCATTAATGATGAAGCGGAGACTCTCGCGGAGGTCGTGGAGCCCTTCCTCCTCAAGATCGGCTTCCTCGTGCGGACGCCCACCGGCCGCAAGGCGACGCCGGCCGCGTATGCCCATCTCGGGTTCGCCACGCCGGCTCCGGGCGGGCAGGGCATGCTGCCGATCTAGGAGCCGCTCATCCGTGGCCGACTTGGGGAAAATGCTTCTCGGGGTCGGGCTCGTGATGGTACTTCTTGGAGGAATTCTGCTTCTCGTCTCCAACTTCGCGGGAAAGGTGCCATGGCTCGGACGATTGCCGGGGGATATCTATATCGAGCGGGGAAGCTGGCGGTTCTATTTTCCGCTCGGCACCTCCATCCTGCTCTCCGTCGTGCTGTCGCTGCTCGTGTGGCTCTTCTCGCGGCGCTAGGCCTGGCCCTCCCGCTGGCCCTGTCGGCGCCGGCCTGGGCATCGGGCGATATCCGCGTCGGTCTGGCCGAAGGGCTAGCCACGGTCGAGGTGGGCGGCGGCCCCATGCTCGTCCATGACCTCGCGGGCCGCGCGCTCGCCGAGGAGCCAATCACCTGGCTGCGGGTGCTCCGACGGGACGGCGGGCTGGAGTGGCGCGGGCAACGCCTGACGGGTCTTCGTGTGTCCCCGGCCGGGGGCCATGCCCTTCGCTTCCAGCAAAGGCCCTATCCAGGCGTCCTCGAGGTGATGCTCGGGCCCGAAGGGCTGATGGTGGTGAACCAGCTCCCGCTCGAGGAATACCTGGTCGGCGCCGTCAAGGCCGAGGCCGGCGACAAGTGGCCCCTCGAGATGCTCAAGGCCCAGGCCATCGTGGCCCGCACCTACGCTGCGTATCACCGGCGGCTCAATGGGACCAAGCCCTACCACCTGATGTCGAGTACGGCCAATCAGCAGTACGCCGGACAGGTACTCGAGACCTCGCCGGCCTGGTCGGCCGTGCGGGAGACAGAGGGGCAGGTGCTGCTCTGGGAGGGTGATCTCTTCCCGGCCTTCTATCACACGGACAGCGGGGGCTACACCGAGGACCCGCGCGCCGTGTTCGCCGCCAGCAACATGCCGGCGCTTCCCCCGGTGCGGGTGGAGTTTCCCTCGGCCTCTCCGCACCACGCCTGGATCCTAGACGTGCCGCTCGCGGATCTCGCCACCGCCTTGAGGAGGGGCGGGGTCTCGGTGGGCAGCATCGTGGGCCTCCGCGTGGTCGAGCGCAGCACCTCGTTGCGGGTCTCTCGCATCGCCGTCGACGGCACGCGCGGCACCGCCACCCTGCGCGGCAACGATCTCCGACGCCTGGTCGGCTACGATACGCTGAAAAGCACGCTGTTCGCGGTCTCGGTGGATCGGGCCTATGCTCGATTCGCCGGGCGCGGCTATGGCCATGGCGTCGGCCTCGATCAGTGGAGCGCCAAGACCATGGCCGAGCAGGGCTATGCGGCCCGCCAGATCGCCCTCTACTACTACCCCGGGGCCACGCTCGCTTCGCTGACGGCCAGTCCCTCACTCAAGTAGCCGCATCCTTTCCATGGCCATCTCGTGGGCAGATTTCGAGCGAGTGGACATGCGTGTCGGGGTGATCACGGACGCTCAGCCCTTCCCCGAAGCCAAGAATCCGGCCCTCAAGCTCTCCATCGACTTCGGCCCTCTCGGCGTCAAGCGCTCGAGCGCGCAGATCACGGATCGCTACGCGCCGGGCGATCTCGTAGGACGGCGCGTGGTCGCCGTGGTGAACTTCCCGCCCAAGCAGATCGGACCCTTCGTCTCCGAGGTGCTCGTGCTGGGCGCCTACGACGAGCATGGCGCGGTCATCCTCCTCCGCCCCGACTTCGACGTCACGCCAGGATCGAAGATCGGGTAAGCCCGCTCCCCCCGCGTGCCTGTCCGCGAGGGGATGCTAGACTTCGATGGCGATGGATCTCTCCCTGTTTGACTATGAGCTGCCACCGGAGCGCATCGCGCAGGAGCCCGCGGAGGCGCGCGATGCTTCCCGGCTCCTCGTGCTGGACCGCGGGCGCCACCGCTGGGAGGATGCGCGGTTCTCGGATCTGCCGCGGTGGCTGCGGGCCGGCGACTGCCTCGTGGTCAACGAGAGCCGGGTCATCCCGGCACGGCTCCTGGGCCTCCTGGAGGGTGAGGACACCGCGGTCGAGCTGCTCATGGTGCGGGCGCTCGAGGGCATGCGCTGGGAGGCATTGGTGCGTCCCGGCCGGCGCCTTCGAGTGGGCGCGCGGGTCTCGCTGGCGCATGGCGCCGCGCGCGTCACCGTGCTCGACCGCCGCCCCGAAGGAGCTCGCGTGGTCGAGATCGAGGCGCCCTGGCCCGTGCAGGAGCTTCTCGAGCGCCACGGGCTGCCGCCCCTCCCTCCTTACATCGCGCGTCACGACGCGCCCAAGCCCGAGGACTGGGAGCGCTACCAGACGGTGTACGCGCGCCCCCCGGGCTCGATTGCCGCGCCGACGGCCGGACTCCACTTCACCCGGGCCCTTCTCGAGCGCCTGGCCGCGGCCGGCGTGGAGATTCACCCCATCACCCTGCATGTAGGACCCGGCACGTTTCGGCCCATCCGTACGCGCGCCGTCGAGGCGCATCGTCTCGCGCCCGAGACCGCCGAGGTGCGCGCGGCGACCGCCGAGGCCGTGAACCGGGCCCGCGCGGAGGGCCGCAGAGTCATCGCCATCGGGACCACGGCCACCCGGACTCTGGAGTGGGCGTCCGACGCCACGGGCGTGGTCCAGGGGCGGAGCGGCGAGGCGGACCTGTTCGTCTTTCCGGGCCACCGCTTCAGGGTCGTGGATGCCCTCGTCACGAATTTTCATCTGCCTCGCTCGAGCCTGCTCTTGCTCGTCTCGGCGTTCGCCGGGCGCGAGCTCATCCTCGCCGCCTACGCCCACGCCGTGGCTGAGGGCTATAGGTTTTATTCCTACGGCGACGCGATGCTGATCCTGTGACGGCGCCCGTGACCTTCGAGGTGCTGGCGCGGGACGGCGCCGCGCGGGCCGGACGGCTCGGCACGCGTCACGGGGCCGTCGAGACGCCGGCCTTCATGCCCGTGGCCACGGTCGGATCGGTCAAGGGCCTCTCGCCGGCAGACGTCCGCGCCTCCGGCGGGCAGATCGTGCTCGCCAATACCTACCATCTCTTCCTGCGCCCCGGGCACGAGGTGATCCGCGAGCTGGGCGGGCTCCACCGCTTCATGGGCTGGGAGGGGCCTCTGCTCACGGACTCCGGGGGCTTCCAGGTCTTCAGCCTGTCGAAGCTCCGAAGGCTGGGCGAGGAGGGCGTGGAGTTCCGCTCGCACATCGATGGCTCGCTGCGCCTCCTCACGCCAGAGGTCTGCGTCGAGATCCAGCACGCGCTGGGCGTGGACATCCTCCACCCCCTCGACGAATGCCTGCCCTATCCCGCGACGGAGACAGACACGGAGCGGTCGCTCGGACTCACCCTCCGGTGGCTCGCTCGATCGGTGACGATCCATGCCAAGGGCGATGGCGGCCGAGCGCTCTTCGGGATCGTGCAGGGCGGGAGCTACCCCGTATTGAGGCGGCGGGCCACCGAGGCGGTCTGCGCCTATGACCTGCCGGGCTACTCGATCGGCGGCCTCGCGGTCGGCGAGGACACCGGGCGTCTCTACGACATGGCGGAGCTGACGGCCGCCCTTCTCCCGCCGGATCGGCCCCGCTACTTGATGGGAGTGGGCAAGCCGCGGGACCTGGTGGAGGCCGTCGCGCGCGGGATCGACCTGTTCGACTGCGTGGTCCCGACGCGCAATGCCCGCAACGGCCAGGCTTTCACGGCGAACGGGCCGCTCACCATCAGCCACGCGCGCCACGCGCGTGATCCCGGCCCCCTCGACGCGGAGTGCCCGTGTGAAGCGTGTCGGCAGTTCTCCCGCGCGTATCTCCGACACCTCTTCGCGGCGCGAGAGCTCCTGGCCTATCGGCTCCTCTCCTTGCACAACCTGACCTTCTATCACGGGCTCTTGACGAGCGCGCGTCACGCGATCACGGAAGGCCGGTTTTCCTCTTTCCGGTCTCGGTTTCTCGACCGTTATGGGGTAGAATCCCTGGGCGGTTCGGACCCCACCTCGATGGTCACGGAGGCCTGAAGTCCATGGTGGATCTCGCGTTCGCGGCGGCGCAGTCGCCCAGCGGGCAGGGCGGCGGCTCGGCCATGGTGCAGGTCGCCTTCTTCGCGGCCATCTTCGCTATCTTCTACTTCCTCCTCATCCGCCCCCAGCAGAAGCAGCGGCGCGAGCGCGAGTCGCTGCTCACCAAGGTCAAGGCGGGGGACCGCGTGGTGATGTCGAGCGGCTTGCACGGCACCGTGGTCAAGCTCTCGGAGCACAGCGTCACCATCAAGGTGGCCGACCAGGTGCGCCTCGAGTTCGACCGCACGGCCATTGGCCGCATCGTGCCGTCCTCGGGCGAGGGCGCCGCGGGCTCCTGATGACCCGCCGTCTCTGGCTCCGCGTCGGCATCGTGGCCGTGGTGGCGGTGGTGTCGATCTTCTACCTCTACCCTCCGAAGAAGACCATCAACCTCGGCCTCGATCTTCAGGGCGGCATCCACCTCGTGCTCGGCGTGGACATCGACAAGGCTTTCCAGACCCAGGTCGATCGGGTCGGGGACAGCATCCGCGGCGCGGTCGAGAAGAAGGGGATAGCCCTCAAGGCCGTCGAGCGGCGGGGCACCACGGAGCTCGTCGTGCAGCTAGCCTCCCCCCCGCAATGGGCGGAAGCCCAGACCGCGCTCAAGGAGTTCGGCGCGCTCGAGATCAAGGAATCCGATCAGACGGCCGGCCGCGTCGTGCTCGCCATGCGCCCGCGCGAGGTCACGGCCCAGCGCGAGTGGTTCATCAAGCAGGGTCTCGAGACCATTCGAAACCGCGTGGACCAGTTCGGGGTGGCGGAGCCTTCCATTCAGCAGCAGGGCGACAACCGCATCCTCGTCCAGCTGCCGGGGGTCCAGGACCCCGAGCGGGCCAAGGCTCTGATCGGCAAGACCGCGCTGCTCGAGTTCAAGCTGGTCAACGAGAGTGCCAGTGTCGAGCAGGCGGTGGCGGGGCAGGTGCCGCCGGGTTCAGAGCTGGTCTATCAGCGCCGCGTCGACAAGGAGACCAAGGAGGAGCGCAAGACCCCCTTCGTGGTCGAGAAGAAGGCGCATCTCACGGGGGCCGACGTCGCCAATGCGCGCGTCTCCATCGACCAGAACACGAGCGAGCCCTATGTGTCGCTCGAGTTCACGGCGGCCGGCGCGAAGGCCTTCGCGGAATTGACCACGAACAATGTCGGCCGCCATCTTGCCATCATCCTCGACGGCAACCTCTACTCCGCTCCCGTCATCCGCGAGCGGATTCCCTCGGGGCAGGCCCAGATCACGGGCGGGTTCACCACGGAGGCCGCGACCGATCTGGCCATCGTGCTGCGGGCGGGCGCCCTGCCCGCGCCCGTGCAGGTGCTCGAGGAGCGCACGGTGGGACCGTCGCTCGGCGCCGACTCGATTCGCAAGGGCATCGTCTCGAGCGCGGCGGCCGCCCTGGCCGTGGTGCTGTTCATGCTCGTCTATTACCGGGTGTCCGGGCTCATCGCCGACGTCGCCCTCGGGCTCAACCTGCTCATCCTGCTCGCGGCTATGGCCGGCTTCCACGCCACCCTGACCCTGCCGGGCATCGCGGGTGTGGTGCTGACGATCGGCATGGCCGTGGACACCAATATCCTGATCTTCGAGCGCATCCGGGAGGAGCTGCGCGGCGGCAAGACGGTGCGCGCGGCCATCGACTCGGGCTTCGCCCGCGCCTTCCGCACGGTCATCGACACCCACGTGACCGTGCTCGTCTCCGCGGCCATCCTGTACCAGTTCGGCACCGGACCCGTGAAGGGATTCGCGGTCACCCTCGCCATCGGCCTCCTGGCCAGCCTCTTCACGGCCGTGTTCTTCACCCGCCTGGTCTTCGACCTGATGTACATGCGATCCCGGCGGGTCGAGAGCATCTCGATCTAGGCGCTCCTGCCATGATGCAGATCTTCGTCAACGCCAAGTACGACTTCGTGGGCAAGCGGCGCTGGTTCTACGCCGTCTCCGGCGGGTCCATTCTCGTGAGCATCATCTGGATCCTCTTCGTGGGCGGCCTCAACTACGGTATCGACTTCACGGGGGGCGCGCTCGTGCAGGTTCGGTACGACAAGCCAGCCTCCGTTGATCTCGTTCGACGCGGCCTCGACGAGATCAAGCTCGGCACGGCGATCATCCAGCAATTCGGTGATCCTCAGGAATATCTGATCCGACTGCCGCACGTCGCAGAGAAGCCGGACGACCTCGCCAAGCAGGTGCAGGCGGTCCTGGCCAAGGCCGCGGGCGCATCGGTGGAGATCCGGCGCCTCGAGTTCGTCGGCCCGCAGGTGGGCCGAGACCTCCAGCTGCAGGCCCTCTATGCCGTCCTGGCCGGCATGGCGGGCATCCTGATCTATGTCGCCTTCCGCTTTCATTTCCGCGACGGGGTCATCTCGGTGGTGGCCATCGCCCACGACGTCATCGTCACCCTGGGCGCGCTCTCGCTGACCCAGCGCGAGATGTCCCTGCCTGTGCTGGCGGCCCTCCTGACCATCGTGGGCTACTCCATCAACGACACCATCGTCGTCTTCGACCGCATCCGGGAGAACCGCGCCAAGGGCCTGCGGAAGGGCCAGACCATCGCCGAGCTGGTCAATACCGCCATGAACCAGACCCTGTCCCGGACGCTCCTGACGTCCTTCACGACCTTCATCTCCGCCGTTGTCCTCCTCGTCTTCGGGGGCGAGGTCCTGCGTGATTTCGCCTTCGCTCTCGTGGTCGGGGTGGTCACGGGCACCTACTCGTCCATCGCGGCGGCCTCGCTGGTCATGGACTGGGAGACCTGGAGTCGGGTTCGGACCAAGACGGCGGGCAAGGTTCCCGCGAAGGCCTGAAAAAAGCCGTAGCAACCTCCTGATTTTAGTGGCAAAATCAGAGGTCAACCTCGGAGGGTAAGGGTTGACCCAGCTCGAGACGCTCATAGAGGAGATCCCGAAGTACCAGCCGGGCGCGAACCTGGATCTGGTCAACCGCGCCTACCGCTTCTCCGAGCTCAGCCACCGCGGCCAGCAGCGCGCCTCGGGTGAGCCGTACCTCTCGCACCCCCTGGAAGTCGCCGGCCTCCTCGTGAACTTCAAGATGGACGTGACGACGGTTACCGCCGGCCTCCTTCACGACGTGCTCGAAGACACCGAGGCGACCAAGGACGATCTCGAGCGAGAGTTCGGCCGGGAGATCGCCGACCTCGTGGACGGCGTGACCAAGATCGGCAAGCTCGCCTTCTCGTCGCGCGAGGAGCGGCAGGCCGAGAACTTCCGGAAGATGGTCGTGGCCATGGCCCACGACCTGCGCGTGCTCATGATCAAGCTGGCCGACCGTCTCCACAACATGCGCACCCTCGACTACCTCCCGCCCGACAAGGGGCGGAAGATCGCCCAGGAGACGCTCGACATCTACGCGCCCCTGGCCCACCGTCTCGGCATGGCCAAGGTCAAGGCCGAGCTGGAGGACCTGGCCCTCCGGGTCATGCAGCCCGAGGACTACCAGGACCTGATGCGCCGGGTGGCCAAGCGCCGCCTCGAGCGCGAGGCCGAGATCAACCAGCTCATCGCCATCCTCCAGGAGAAGCTGGGGGAGGTGGACATCGAGTCGAAGATCGCCGGGCGGCCCAAGCACTTCTACTCGATCTGGAAGAAGATGCACGAAGGGGGGCGCGAGTTCGACGAGATCTACGATCTCACCGCCGTGCGCGTGCTCACCAAGACCGTGCGCGACTGCTACGGTGCCCTGGGCGTGATCCACTCGCTCTGGAAGCCCGTGCCCGGCCGCTTCAAGGACTTCATCGCCATGCCCAAGGTCAACATGTACCAGTCGCTCCACACCACGGTCATCGGGCCCAAGGGCGATCCGGTCGAGATCCAGATCCGAACCTGGGACATGCACCGGGTGGCAGAGGAGGGGATCGCCGCGCACTGGCTCTACAAGGAGAAGAAGAGCGAGCGCGACCGCTTCGACGAGGCCTTCGTGTGGCTCCGGCAGCTCGTGGAGTCGCAGAGCGATCTCAAGGACTCGCAGGAGTTTCTCGACTCGGTCCGTCTCGATCTCTTTCCCGACGAGGTCTACGTCTTCACCCCCAAGGGCGACGTCAAGGCGCTCCCGGAAGGCTCGACGCCGCTCGACTTCGCGTACGCCGTCCACACCGACGTGGGCCACCATTGTGTGGGCGCCAAGGTCAACGGCAAGCTGGTGCCCCTCCGCTACACCCTGCGCCAGGGCGATATCGTCGAGATCGTCGCCTCGCCCACCCAGCACCCGAGCCGCGACTGGCTCAAGATCGTCAAGTCGAGCCGCTCCAAGGCCAAGATCAACCAGTGGCTGAAGATCGAGGAGCGCGCCCGCTCTCTCGAGCTCGGCCGCGAGCTCTTCGACCGGGAGGCCAAGAAGTATCGGCTGGTCCCCGCCACGCTCCTGGCCTCGGAGGAGATGAAGAAGCTCCTCGTGGAGCTCGGCTTCTCCTCGGCCGACGACCTGCTCGCCTCCGTGGGCTATGGCAAGAGCTCGGTGCACCAGGTCCTGGGCAAGCTCGCGCCCGCCGTGGTCCACGACGAGCCCGCGCCCGACCGGACGGCCAAGGCGCCGCGCAAGGCCGAGGGCGCTGTTCGCATCCGGGGCGTGGACGACGTGCTCGTGCGCTTCGGCAAGTGCTGCTCGCCCGTGCCGGGCGACGGCATCGTGGGCTTCATCACACGGGGCCGAGGACTGACGGTGCACGCGCGCGACTGCCTGACCGTAGTCAAGAACGTGCTCGACAAGGAGCGGCTGGTGGCCGTGGAGTGGGACGGGGGCGAGCCCGCCACGCGCCCGGTCAAGATCGCCGTCTACATCGGGCGCGACCGTCCCGGCCTCCTCGCCGAGATCACCGCGGCCATTTCCTCGCGCCACGGCAACATCACCAAGGCGGAGATCACCGTCACCGACGACCGGAAGGGCATCAACCATTTTGTCATCGAGGTGGAGGACCTTCAGCAGCTGCAGGGCATCATGCAGAGCATCCGCGAAGTGAAGGACATCGTGAACGTGGAAAGAGTCCGCGGGCTCTAGTCCGCCGCCCCTCGCCGTTCCGCCATGACGCACACGGAGTTCGAGACGCTCGTCGAGCGGGCCCTCCGTACCTTGCCCCGCCGGTTCAAAGACAAGATCAGCAACGTGGCCATCGTGGTGGAGGACTGGGCGGACGAGGAGACCCTGGAGCAGGTCGGCATCGAGCCGCCCGACACCCTCTACGGCCTCTACCGGGGCATCGATCTCACCCGCCGCGACACCTCCTACGGCAATGTCCTGCCGGACACGATCCACATCTATCAAGGGCCGATCGAGGAGGACTGCGCCGATGCCGAGGAGATGGCCGAGCTCGTGCGCGACACCGTGATCCACGAGATCGGACACTATTTCGGTCTCGATGACGACACCATGGAAGACATCGAAGGCCACGAGTAGTCGCCGGGCCGATCTGCTTCGCCTGGATTTCCCCGTTCCGTCCCCGGTTGTCCGCCCGCTTCGGCTAAGTTTTTTGCTTGACAGCATTTTCATTTGTCCTTATGGTTTCAGCGTACGCTGAAAATTATGGAACAAGTGAAACGATGGACAAAACGCAGAGTATCGTGCGGTCAGCGGCCCAGTGGCTTCGGGACCTCCTTCCGAAAGCCACCGGTTGGGAGGAGCATGCCGGTTTCAAGGTCGGCAGCCAAAGGGCCGATCTCGTGATCAAATTCAAATTCGGCGGAGAAGAGCAGACGCTGCTTCTCGAAATCACTTCGCTCGGTCAGCCCCGCCAGATCCGGGAGACCATCACCCGTTTGGGGGAGCTGCGCGCCGAACTGGGCGGGGCCTATCCGGTGGCCGTGGCGCAATACATCAGCCCCCAGGGCGCGGGCATCCTGAAACGGAACGGTCTCGGATATCTCGATCTCTCGGGAAATTGCCATCTGGCCTTTGGCAATGTGCTCATCGAGAAGGAAGGCAAGCCCAATCTCCGGCCCTCGACGCGGCCGCTCAAGTCGCTCTTCGCGCCGCGCGCGACGCGCGTGATCCGGGCCCTCCTTGCCGAGCCCGCCCGCCTGTGGCGGCTCGATGAGCTCGCCAAGGCCTCGCAGGTCAGCCTCGGCCACGCGCACAACGTGGTCAAGCGCCTCGTCGAGCTCGCCTGGCTGGATCGGGGCGAGCAGCAGCGGATCCAGCTCAGCAAGCCCGCCGACCTCCTCGACGCATGGGTCGACGCCTACACGTACCGCCTCAACGAGGTCTCCACCTACTTCTCTCCCGAGCGGATCACCCGCAAGCTCGTGGGCGAGCTCGCCCGCGTTGCTCAGGAGGAGGGCCGGCGCTTCGCTTTCACGCTCCATTCCGGCGCCGCCCTCGTCGCGCCCAACGTCCGGTTCCCGGCTATCCACTGCTATCTCGAAGGCGATCCCGAGCCGGTGGCGAGGGTGCTGGGGCTGAGACCGGGTGATGACGGGGGTAATGTGCACCTGCTCGCGCCCTATGATCCTGGCGTCTTCCACGCGCCCATAACGAAAAGCGGCGTGCCCGTGGTGTGCCTGCCCCAGCTCTATGCCGATCTCTATCACTATGAGCGGCGTGGCCGTGAACAAGCGGCCCATATCCGCCGCGAAGCCATGGGCTTCTAGGCGGGGAAGGGAGGTGACGCTTCTATGAAGAAGAAAGCCAAGAAGAAGAGCGCAAAGAAGCGCAAGAAGGCGACGAAGAAGGGGCGGCGGCGGTAGCCGACGTCGAGCGTTCGAGTCGAGACGGTGCCCGATGTTCGAGTTGAGCGGCGAAGCCGCGAGACGAGGGCTGGGTTGATCCCGCAGGCGTGGCAGTTCGGCTGAGTTGACGAACGCAGCGGAAAGGGGGTGACTTCCTAATGGCGAAGAAGAAGAAGGCGGCCAAGAAGAAGAAGAAGTAGCGTGATCGGTCGGTGGGAGGTGGCGGCCTTCCATCGACGCGTTCCACGCTCTGTGAGCAGGTCACCCGGCGGGGGGCGGCAACGCTCCTCGCCGGGCTCCTGTTTCCCGGCTAGACGCAGGAGTCTGTCTCAGTAATCTCGATGCCCTCACGAGCAGGAATGTCACATTTCGAGCGCCGGCTTCGCCGGCCCAGTTCTCGGATTGCTCGCCTCGGGCGGCGGGGCCCCAGCCCCGCGACGTCCTCCGGCTCGCACTGGGTCGGGGGGAGGCCCCGGAAGGGGGGCGGAGCCCCCCTCCGAGTTCTCTAGACGACCTTGACGACCTTTCCGGCTTTCAGGCAGCGAGTGCAGACGCGCAGGCGCTGGACGGTGCCCGCGTCGCCGATCTTGCCCCGCATCGAGACGAGGTTGACGAGCCAGCGCCGCTTCGTGACATTGTGGGCGTGACTGATCTTGTGGCCGACGGACGGGCCTTTCCCGCACACATCGCAACGCTGAGCCATGCCGACTCCTTGAGGGGATCTGCGCCTGATTTGCCGGACGCGAGGCCCTTTTATAGCATGATCGGGTGAGCGGAGCAACGACTTGACCCCCACCGGCCCACGATCCCTCGGCGCGGCGTCTGAGCCCGCGGCCAAGCCCGGGCCCCGCACGCGTCTGGAGGCGCTTCCCGGAGTCGGCCCGCAGCGCGCGAAGCTCCTCGCCAAGCTCGGACTCGTCACCATCGAGGACGCGCTCGGCCAGCACCTGCCCAGCCGACACGAGGACCGCAGCCAGATCCTCCCCCTCGGGCGTCTCACGGTGGGCGAGGCGCGCACGTGCGCCGGTACCATCGCGGGGATCAGCCCTCCCCCGAGGGGACGGCCGCGCATGCCCTTGACCGTCATGATCCGCGACGCCAGCGGCTTCCTCCGCTGCGTCTGGTTCAACCAGCCGTACCTGGCGCGAGTCTTC
The DNA here is from genome assembly GCA_036002485.1 of Candidatus Methylomirabilota bacterium. Classification (NCBI taxonomy): domain Bacteria; phylum Methylomirabilota (SeqCode); species Candidatus Methylomirabilota bacterium. The sequence continues at coordinate 74,701 of DASYTI010000019.1, forward strand.
AAGCGCGGGCAGTACCTGATCGTGCACGGAAAAGTCCAGCCCTATGGCCGTGGTCCCCTCCAGATGCAGGTCAAGGACTACGAGCTCGTCGAAGACGAGGAGGACGAGACGCTCCACACGGGCCGGCTCGTCCCCGTCTATCCGGCCACCGAGGGCCTGACCCAGCGCCCCCTGCGTCGTTTGATGAAGCGTCTCGTAGACGGATGGGCCGATACGATCGAAGATCCATTGCCGGCGACCGTCCGCGAGAAGCTCGGCCTTCTGCCCCTGGGCCAGGCCATTCGGGGCGCTCATTTCCCGGATACGGATGCCTCGCAGTCCCTGGCCCGCGGCCGACTCGTCTTCGACGATTTCTTTCTCCTGGAGATCGGCCTCGCCCTTCGCCGGCACCGTGAGGGCCGTCGGCGCGGCCTCGCCATGAATCCCCGGGGCGACCTGGCCCAACGTCTGCTCGCGGGGCTGCCCTACACGCTGACGGCCGCCCAGGAGCGCGTCCGGCGCGAGATCAAGATGGACATGGCCGAGCCCTATCCCATGAACCGCCTGCTCCAGGGCGACGTCGGCTCGGGCAAGACCGTGGTGGCGGCGTTGGCCATGGTCACGGCCATCGAAGCCGGCTACCAGGCGGCCCTCATGGCTCCCACGGAAATCCTGGCCGAGCAGCACATGATGACGCTGCAGGCGCTCCTCGAGCCCCTGGGCGCGCGCGTCGTCCTGCTCACCAGCGCGGTCAAGGGCAAGGCCCGACAGGCGGCCGTGGAGGCCGTGGAGAGCGGCGCGGCCGCCTGCGCCGTGGGCACCCACGCCCTCGTGCAGGGGGGCGTGGCCTTCAAGCGGCTGGGTCTCGCCGTCATCGACGAGCAGCACCGCTTCGGGGTGGGGCATCGCGCGGCCCTCCGCGGCAAGGCCGAGAGTCCCGACGTCCTCGTCATGACGGCCACGCCGATCCCGCGCACCCTCGCCCTCACCCTCTACGGCGACCTCGACGTCTCCGTGCTCGACGAGCTGCCGCCCGGGCGCAAGCCGGTGCGCACGGAGGCTCGCGAGGAGAAGGCCCGGCAGAAGATCTACGCCTTCCTTCGCGACGAGATGACGGCGGGCCGGCAGGTCTACGTCGTCTGCCCGCTCGTCGAGGAATCCGAGGTCTCGGATCTCCGCGCCGCCACCGAGGTGGCCGAGCGGCTGCAGGGGCAGGTGTTCCCGGAGCGTCGCGTGGGACTGATCCACGGCCGGCTGGGTTTCCTGGAGAAGGAGCGCGTCATGCGGGAGTTCAAGGAGGGCGCCCTCCACGTTCTCGTAGCCACCACGGTCATCGAGGTCGGCATCGACGTGCCCAATGCCTCCGTCATGCTCGTCGAGCACGCCGAGCGCTTCGGGCTCTCTCAGCTCCACCAGCTTCGCGGGCGCGTGGGGCGCGGGCCCTTCAAGAGCTTCTGCATCCTCTTGGCCGGGGCGGCGGGCGAGGACGGCCAGCGACGCATCGAGGCGATGACGGAGACGAATGACGGGTTCAAGATCGCCGAGGTCGACCTCGCGCTCCGCGGGCCGGGGGAGTTCTTCGGCACGCGTCAGTCGGGCTTGCCGGAGTTCCGCGTGGCCGATCTCCTGCGCGACGGCGCCGTCCTCGAGACGGCGCGCCGCGAGGCCTTCGCGGTCGTCCAGGCCGATCCGAGCCTGCTCGCTCCCGCCCACCGACGGCTCCGCGAGGCCCTCCTCGCGCGCTGGCGCGGCAAGCTCGACCTGGCGGGGATAGGCTGATGCGCGTCCTCGCCGGCGAGCTCAAGGGGCAGCGGCTCATCACGCCCAAGGGTCGGACCACGAGGCCCACCGCCGATCAGGTGCGCATTGCCTGCCTCGACACCCTCATGCCCTATCTGGAGGCGGGGCCTTTCCTCGATCTCTTCGCGGGGGCGGGCGGAATCGGGATCGAGGGACTCTCGCGGGGGGCGCCGTCGGCCGTCTTCGTCGAGGAGGACCGCGGGGCCATCGCCGCCCTCTCGGACAACGTGGCGCGCCTCGGGCTCAAGGACCGCGCGCGTATCATCCGCGCGGACGTCACGCGTGCGTTGGCGACCCTGGCCTCCGAGGGGGCGCGCTTCGCCGTCGTCTTCCTCGACCCGCCCTATGACTCGCTCCACACCGCGGGTACGCTCGATCGGCTGGGCGAGGGCGCGTGCCTCACGCCGGGGGCCGTGGTGGTCGCGCAGCATCCGAGCAAGCAGCCGCCCGCGCCCGACCGGGGCCTCCTCGCGCTGTGGAAAACGAAGCGCTTCGGGGAGACGACCTTGACTTTCTTTCGGGCCCGCGCGTAGAGTGAGCGTGCTTTTTCGACCATTTCCGCCGCAGTCATGGGGGACGCCGTGGGCAAGCGGGCCGTGTATCCGGGCATGTTCGATCCGATGCACAACGGGCACCTCGACGTGATCGAGCGCAGCCTGCGCATCTTCGACGAGCTCATCGTGGCAGTGGTGGCGAATCCCTCGAAGCAGCCGCTCTTCGACGTCAAGGAGCGCCTGGAGATGATCGACGAGGCGACGGCGGGCATGGGCAGGATGCGCATCACCTCCTTTGACGGCTTGCTCATCGATCTCGTGCACCGGGAGCAGGCCGACTGCATCGTGCGCGGCATTCGCGCCGTCTCCGATTTCGAGTACGAGTTCCAGATGGCCCTCATGAACCGCAAGCTCCGCCACACGGTGGAGACGGTGTTCCTGACGCCTCACGAGAAGTACACCTACATCTCCTCCCGCCTCATCAAGGAAGTCTCCTCGCTCGGCGCGGCCGTCACGGGAATGGTGCCGTCGGTGGTGGAGGAGCGGCTGAACGCCAAATTCTCCAGAAAGTAGGCTCTCCGCATGCTCGCTGACCGGGTCGCCACTCTCCAGCCCTCTCCCACCCTCGCCATGCAGGCCAAGGCCAAGGCCATGCGCGCGCAGGGCATCAACGTCATCTCCTTCGGAGCGGGAGAGCCCGACTTCGATACCCCGCGCCGCATCAAGGATGCGGCCATCCGGGCCATCGAGAGCGGGCAGACGAAGTACACGGAGGTCGGCGGTATTCCCGAGCTCCGCGCCGCCGTCTGCCACAAACTGAAGCGCGACCTCGGGCTCGAGTACGCGCCCGACGAGGTGACGGTATCCTGCGGGGCCAAGCACACCCTCTACAACATCGTCATGGCCCTCGTGAACCCCGGCGACGAGGTGCTGATCCCCAGCCCCTTCTGGGTCTCCTATCCCGAGCAGGTGCAGCTGCTCGGCGGGGTGCCCGTGCCCGTGGAAACGTCGGAATCCACCGGCTTCGACCTGGATCCGGCCGCCGTGAAGAAGGCGGTGACGGCGAAGACCAAGCTCCTGATCCTGAACAGCCCCGGCAATCCGACGGGCGCGGTCTTCTCCGCCCAGGCCCTGCGCGAGGTCGGCGAGCTGGCCGTGGCGCGCGATCTCTGGATCGTCTCCGACGAGTGCTACGAGCCGCTGACCTATGAGGGACACCACGTCTCCATCGCCTCGCTCTCGCCCGAGATCAAGGCGCGCACCCTCGTCGTCAACACGTGCTCCAAGGCCTATGCCATGACGGGCTGGCGACTCGGCTTCGCCGCGGGCGCCCGGCCCATCATCAAGGCCATGACGGATATCCAGAGCCAGGTGACGTCGAACCCGACCTCGATCACGCAGTGGGCCGCCGTGGAGGCGCTGGCCGGGCCCCAGGACGAGATTGCCACCATGGTCCACGAGTTCGACCGGCGCCGCCGGGTCATCGTGGAGGCCCTCAACGCCATGCCGGGCATTCGCTGCGTCATGCCCAAGGGCGCGTTCTACGTCTTCCCGAATATCTCCGGGCTCTTCGGCAAGCGGGGGAAGGGCGGCGTGCTCAAGGGCTCGGCGGACGTCTGCGCTTTTCTCCTTGACGAGGCGCGCATCGCCACGGTGGCCGGAGTGGACTTCGGCTCGGATGCCCATATCCGCCTCTCCTACGCGACGGGGCTCGAGACGATCAAGGAAGGCATGAGCCGCATGGCGGCCGCCCTCCGAGGGCTCGACGGATGAAAATCGAGGGCTCCTACGACATTCCGGCGCCGCGGGACAAAGTCTGGGCCGCCTTTCTCGATCCGGCCACGCTGGCCAAGGCCATTCCTGGCTGCGAAGGGCTGGAGGAGATCGGGCCCGGCGAATACAAGGCCAAGATGAAGATCGGCGTCGCCGCCATCAAGGGAACCTTCGAGGGCAAGGTGCGCCTCTTCGACCAGGAGCCCCCCACGCACTACCGGATGGCCCTCGAGGGCAGCGGGGGGCCGGGCTTCGTGCGGGGCGAGGCCGCCATGGAGCTCTCCGACGCCGAGGGGGGCTCGCGCGTGAGCTACTCCGCGGATGTCCAGGTGGGCGGGCTCATCGCGAGCGTCGGGCAGCGCATGCTCGGCGGCGTCAGCAAGATGATGCTCGACCAGTTCTTCACCCGCATGACCGAGATCCTGGCCGAGAGCACGTAGCGCGCCTCCGTCTCGATGTCGCCGCTCCCACGGCTGCTCCTCGCCGCGCTCCTCCTCATCCCATGCGTATCCGCCGCCGCGGCCAAGCCGACGCCCGCCGAATGCTCGGGCGGCCCTGGTCCCTTTCGCTGTCTCTACCGCTCGCTCCTCCCGAGCTCCGGCATCATCGCCGATTGCCGCAGTGACGGCGACTGCCGCGTTGGCTACTACTATGGCCGCCCGGATCAGGCGACCTGGTTCACTCCGCCCGCCGGCCTGAGCACGCTTCCCAAGCCTGAGGTGCTCTGGCACACGGCGACCTTCGCGGAGACGCGGCTTCCGTGCGGCCGCGCCTGCACCTGGAGCTATTTCTTCGAGGCAAAGCGGCGGCTCCTCTCGGCGCCGCGGCGTGACGTGCTCGACGTCGACCATCGGAGGCTGCTCATGGCCCAGGTCAATGGCCGCGCCCTCGCCCTCCGCCAGATTTTCTCGGCGCGTGACATCTCGCGGATCGAGCGCGACTGGGCCCCGGGCCTCACCGTCGGCGAGGCGATCACGGCAATCCACTTCGACCCCGACGGCCGGCTGTCCCTGACCTGGCTCAAGGGCCTCGAGCGCGCCGCCGTGTCAGAGCGCGTCACGGTGCCAACATACGTACGTCAGTGAGGGAGAACGCCCCGATTGATGTCGTCTCGGGACGGCATTGCTTGACTGGGCCTCCGGGGCTGAGGCAGGATCTGCTCTCGGGGAGGGTTGCTGTGTCCACGCCGGCGCGCGAGGAGCTTCTCGCGCGCGGCCACCGAGCTCTGCGGCATTGCCTGCTGCCTGAAGGACGTCGACAGGAGGAGGCGAAACCGTCATGACGGAACCCACCCGTTCCACGGCTGGCAAGCGCTCGTGGCTGGCGCGCCTGGCCCAGAAGCGCTGGGGGACCTGGCTGGTCGCCCTCCTCATCCTGCCCACCCTCGGCCTCATCGCCCTCCTGATATACGGCGTCGTCCTCATGATGGAGGACGAGCCGGTCGTGTACGCCAAGATCGAGGAGCACTTCAAGTACGGTTCCACCGGCGGCGAGCGCGAGTCCGGCTTTCCCTACTGGATCTTCCAGGCCTTGCCGCGCGTGTGCGCCATCCATCTGCCCGGGCCCGGCTACGCGTCGCTCGGCTTGGTCTTCGAAGAGGGCAAGGATCTGCCCGTGGGGATGTCCAGGCGGCGGTATCAGGGGATCGATCGCACGTTCCTCAACTGCGCCGTCTGCCATGCCAGCACGGTGCGCGACAGCCCGGCGGCCCGGCCGCGCCTCTATCTCGGCATGCCCGCCCACACCTTCAACGTGTGGGCCTTCCAGAAATTCCTCTTCGAGTGCGCGAAGGATCCGAAATCCAGCGCCGAATATGTCGTGCCCGAGATCGATCGCCTCATGCGGGAGAAGGGCGAGCGGCTCGGCCCCGTCGACCGCTATCTCATCTATCCCCTCGCCGTGGCCCTCGTGCGCGAGCGGCTCCTCATGCTCCGCGGACGCTTCGAGCCGCTCATGCCGTACCCGGAGTGGGGCCCGGGGCGCGTGGACACCTTCAACGCGGCCAAGGTCCTCTTCAACTTTCCCCTCGGCGCGCTCGCCGAGGCCGAGAAGAACGCGCCGTCGGACTTTCCCTCGATCTGGCTGCAGCAGCCGCGCAAGGGCAAGCAGCTCCACTGGGACGGCAACAACACGGTGGTGGAGGAGCGCAACAAGAGCGCGGCCTTCGGCACCGGCACCACGCCACCCACCATCGACCTCAAGGCGATCGGCCGCATCGAGAAATGGCTCCTGACCGCCGAGCCGCCGAAATATCCATACCCCGTCGATGCGGGCAAGGTCGCCCGCGGGGCGGCCATCTACGAGCGGTACTGCACCTCGTGCCACGGGGCGAGCGGGCGGGACTTCGCGGGCGAGCTCGTGGGCAAGGTCACGCCCATCAAGGACATCGGCACCGACCGGCGACGGCTCGACAGCTACACGTACGACTTGGCGGTGAACCAGTCGATGCTCTACGCGGGGTACCCCTGGCGCTTCCAACACTTCCGCAAGACCTTTGGCTACGCGAACATGCCCCTCGACGGTCTCTGGCTCCGCGCCCCCTATCTCCACAATGGCTCGGTCCCCAGCCTGCGCGATCTGCTCGAGCCGTCGGCCCAGCGACCCAAGATCTTCTTCCGCGGCAACGACGTCTACGATCCGAAGAAGGTCGGCTTCGTGTCAAACCTGGCCGCGCAGGGCTGGCGGTCGTTCTTCAGGTTCGACACGGCCGTGCCCGGCAACTCCAATGTCGGGCACGAGGGCAAGGCGTACGGCACCGAGCTGCCGCCCCCGGACAAGGACGCGCTCGTCGAGTACCTGAAGACCTTCTGACGGGAGATCGACCATGGCGGCCAAGCGGAAGCTGGGCGCGGGGAAGAGAAAGCTCCTGATCGTGATCGGGGTGGTCCTCGTGCTGGGTGTCCTCGGCGGAGGCTTCACCTGGTACAAGTTCTTCCGCGAGGAGCCGCAGCCCGACTGGATCACCAAGGACCCCGACATGCGGTTCAAGTACGGCTCCATCGGGGCGGAGCGCGAAGCCGGGATGCCGTACTGGATCTTCTACGTGCTCCCGCGCATGTTCCCGGAGAAGCTCCCCAAGCCGGGGGGCTGGGCCGCCTTCGGCGTGTCGTGGGAGCAGGGGCAGGAGCTGCCCATCGGCTTCACCAAGAAGGTCGTGGGCTTCCCGAGGGTGGCCAACAACTGCGCCTCGTGTCACGCGGCCCGCTACCGGACGTCGCTCGAGGAGAACCCGACCTTCGTGGGAGCGGGCCCGGGCCACACCCTCTACCTCGTCGGCCTGTTCCGCTTCTTCGTGGACTGCGCGAAGGATCCACGCTTCAATGCCGACAACATGATGCGCGAGATCAGGCTCGTCACCAATCTCTCGTGGATCGACCGTATGATCTACCGCTTCATTCTCATTCCCGTCACCAAGAAGCGGCTCCTCGAGCGCGAGGCCCAGTTCGCGTGGATCTATCGGCGAGACCTTCCGGACTGGGGCCGCGGGCGGGACGACGCCATGAACCTGACCAAGTACTTCCTCCTCAAGCTCCCCATGGACGACAGCACCGGTCCCACCGACATGCCTCCGATCTGGAATCTGAAGAAGTACGATCGCGAGGGGACGACCATGAACCTGGCCGGGGACAGCCACGACGCCTACTCCGTCATCATCGATTCCGCCCTGGGAGTGATCGGCGCCGCCCCCAAGCGGATGGAGGAATTCCTGGAGCAGGTGAAGTGGCTCCAGCAATACCTGCGGGCCAAAGAGCCGCCGAAGTTTCCCTTCCCCATCAACCAGAAGCTTGCGGGGGCGGGCAGGAACGTCTTCGACGCGAACTGCGCGACCTGTCACGCGAGCGACAAGACGGGCAAGCGCATGCCCCTGGACGCGGTGGGCACCGATCCGGAGCGGATCCGTACCTGGAACAAGGACAATGCCATCGCCGCCAACAAGGTCGTGCGCGGCTTCGGGATCGAGCGCAAGGGTCTCGTGGAGGCGCCCCTCGAGGGCTACAACCCTCCCTTCCTCGACGGCGTCTGGCTGCGGGCGCCCTACTTGCACAATGGCTCGGTGCCCAGCTTGCGGGACCTCCTGACCGCCCCCGAGAAGCGGCCCAAGGTCTTCTGGCGCGGGTACGACCTCTACGATCCCGTCGGCATGGGGTTCGTCTCGCAGGGAGCGGAGGCGCAGCGAGTGGGCACCAAGCACGACACGAGCGAGCGCGCCGCGGGCAATCAGGGCCACGCCTTCGGCACCAATCTTCCGACGGGCAGCAAGGATGCGCTGATCGAGTATCTGAAGACGCGCTAGCGTGCTGAGGGTCGAGCTCGCCAGGCTGTGCCTCGTGGTCGCGCGAAGAGGGAGACGGTCATGACCGGAAACTGCCGGCGCCCGTTGTGGGCCTTCCTGCCTCTGTGCCTCGTTCTCTTTGCCAGCTGCAGCAAGGAGCGGGCGGGGCACGTGCTCGACGAGGCCAGCCGCGTGAGCCGCAGCGTTGAATCGTTTCCCGCGGCGGACGACGACTACTTCCACGACATGGACGGCGGCCTCACCCTCACGCGCGAGGAGATCCAGGGACGCAACACGTGGATCGTATGGACGGGCGGCAATGACCGTTTCTGGGACGCCATCTCCGTCAACAGCTTCGGGAATTTCGATCTGCTCAAGATCCTCTCCTCGCACGCGAGCTTGAAATTCAGCCGAGACAACCGCTGGAACTACCTCGGGCTGGTCAACGAGCCCTGCTTCGACAAGCCGACGGGTCCCGATCCCCAGCGGCACGGCCTGTGGCTCGACAAGCGTCGCCCCGATTGCTCATCCGATCCCTTCGAGAACGGCAAGAAGTACCCGGGCGTGGCCATTGGCGCGCGGGGCAAGAACCTGCCCGCCGGCTCCTTCTACGGGTACGCCAGTGGCATCGTCGGCCTGCGGCTTTTCCCCAATCCCGCATTCGATGAGGCCGCGGCCAGGAAGTGGGATCCCGCCAAGTACTACACCGACGAGGCGTACTACCTGAGAAAGGATCTGGTCAGGCCGTATCGCGTGGGCATGTCGTGCGCCTTCTGCCACGTCGGGCCGAACCCCATCAAGCCCCCCGCCGATCCCGAGAATCCGAAGTGGGAGAATCTGAGCTCGAACGTGGGCGCCCAGTACTTCTGGGTCGACCGGATCTTCACCTGGAAATACGACCCCTCCAACTACATGTACCAGCTCCTGCGGAGCTCGCGTCCGGGCAGCCTCGACACCTCGCTCGTGTCCACGGACTACATCAACAACCCGCGCACCATGAACGCCGTGTACCACCTGGGACCTCGGCTGGTCATGGGCAAGCGCTGGGGCAAGGAGACGCTGGCCGGGGGCGGCCTCCACAACGCCCAGTTCAACGATTACGTGAAGGACGGGCCGCTGACGGAGTTCTTCGAGAAGCCCGACACGGTGTGGACCCCTCACGTCCTCAAGGACGCCTCCGATTCCGTGGGCGCCCTGGGCGCCCTCAATCGCGTGTATCTCAACATCGGCCTGTTCAGCGAGGAGTGGATGCTGCACTTCAACGCACTCGCGGGCGGAACGCCCATCACGCCCATCGAGATCGCGGTGGCGCGCAAGAACTCCGCGTACTGGCGGGCCACGGAGACGCAGACGCCCGCCATGGGGCTGTTCTTCCTCAAGAGCTCGGGGCCTCATCTCCTGAAGGATGCGCCGGGAGGGGAGGCGTATCTGACCAAGGACCAGGCCACGCTCAGGCGCGGCAAGGTGGCCTTCGCGGAGCGCTGCGCGCGCTGCCACTCGAGCAAGGCGCCCACGCCCGCCGTCGGGCTCGACCCCGGCGGCTGCGCGGGCCCCGGCTATCTCGGCTGCTGGAGCCGGTACTGGGAGTGGACCAAGACGGACGAGTACAAGCAGAGGATGCGGGAGATCGTGCTGGCCGGCGACTTTCTCGAGGACAATTTCCTGTCCACGGACGCGCGCGTGCCCGTGACCCTCCTCGACACCAATGTCTGCAGCCCCCTCGCCACCAATGCCATCGGCGGCAATATCTGGGACAATTTCTCGTCGAAGTCCTACAAGGACCTGCCCTCGGTGGGGACGGTCACCGTCCACGACCCGTTCACGGGCGAGCCGCGCCCCTATACCATGCCGGCGGGCGGGCGCGGCTACACGCGGCCCGCCTCGCTGGTGAGCGTGTGGTCGACGGCGCCCTTCCTGCAGAACAATAGCGTGGGGAAGTTCGACCCCAGCCCCTCGGTGGAAGCCCGGATACGGTCGTTCCAGGACTCGATCGAGCAGATGCTCTGGCCCGAGAAGCGGGACAAGGACCCCATCCTGGGGGCCAAGGTTCCCGGCGTCATCGACCGGACGACGGCGAGGAGCTACCTGCGGGTGGCCGGCGGATACCTGCCGCCTTTCCTCCGGCCCTTGCTCGGACCACTCCATCGGTATCTCCCCTGGCTGGTCGGCGAGGGAGGCGTGCAGATCGGGCCGATTCCCGCGGGCACGCCCGTGAATCTCCTGGCCAACCTGGAGCTGTTGCCCGACGGCGGCAGCCACGCCGACCAGCTCAAGCACGGCAAGGAGATCCTCGAGCTGCTCGTGGCCATCGAGCGCGACCTGCGGACGCTCCCCGCGGGCGCGTCCGACGAGGAGGCGCGCAAGAAGTTCGCGAATCTCCGCGATCCGCTGCTGAAGCTCAGCAAGTGCCCGGACTTCGTCGTGAATCGCGGCCACTACTTTGGCACGGACATGTTCAAGGAGGAGCCCGGGCTGAGCGATGAAGAGAAGCGGGCCCTCATCGAGTTTTTAAAGACCTTCTAGTGGGGCCCAGCGAAACGGCAGACTGCGAGTATGTCGTGGTGGGCTCGGGGGCCGGCGGGGGGACCCTGGCCGCGCGACTGGCCGAATCCGGGAGATCGGTCGTGCTGCTCGAAGCGGGGGGCGACCCGCGGCAGTTGAGGGGCGGCGATCCGGTCGATCCCGAGGGAAACCGGCTGCCCGACGACTACGATGTGCCCGCCTTCCACGGCTTCGCCTCGGAGAACGACGCGATCAGCTGGGACTTCTTCGTCCGCCACTATGCGAGCGAGGCGCGGCAGCGCCTGGACCTCAAGTATCGCGAGAGCTGGGAGGGACGGCGCGTCGAGGGGGTTCTCTATCCGCGGGCGGGCACCCTCGGGGGCTGTACCGCCCACAACGCCATGATCATGCTGTATCCCCATGATGCCGACTGGGACGGCATTGCCGGGCTCACGGGCGACCCCTCGTGGAACGCCGAGCACATGCGCACCTACTTCCGGAAGCTGGAGAACTGCCATCACCGGTGGCCGTACCGGCTGCTCTCCAAGATCGGCATCGATCCCACGGGCCACGGCTGGAAAGGATGGCTCCACACCGAGAAGGCCATCCCCGAGTCCATGCTCGACGACCCGGCCCTCATCAAGATGATCGAGAAGACGGCCTTCGAGATCATCCGGCGTCTCGGTGACCCGATCACGCGAGCGCAACGGCTCGTCAAGGGCCAGCTCGATCTGAACGACGGGCGGCTGGTGAGGCAGAATGCCGTGGGCGTCGGGTACATGCCGCTCACCACCCGCCACCATGCGCGAATGGGCTCCCGGGAGCGCGTCCTCGACACGGCGCGGAGGTATCCCGACCGCCTGAAGCTCGAGCTCAACGCCCTGGCCACTCGGGTCCTGCTCGACGAGGGGAACCGAGCCCGGGGAGTCGAATACCTGAGAGGAGACCGGCTCTATCGCGCCAGTCGCCGACCGAGCGACGGGCCGGGCGAGCTCCGCCGGGTCCACACGTCAAGAGAAGTCATCCTGGCAGGGGGGGCCTTCAATACCCCCCAGCTGCTCATGCTCTCGGGGATAGGGCCGCGGGAGACCTTGCGGCGCCACGGCATCGAGGTGCGGGTGGATCTTCCCGGGGTTGGCCAGAACCTGCAGGACCGCTACGAGGTCAGCGTGGTGAACCGCATGAGGTTCGAACACTGGGAGGTTCTCAAGGGCGCCACCTTCGCGAAAGGCGATCCTCACTATCGTCGCTGGACGGCCGGCGGCAAGGGCGTCTATGCCACCAATGGATCGATCCTCGGGGTGGTCACGCGGTCCACCCCGACCATGCCGCTTCCGGATCTCTTCTGCCTCGCCCTGCTGGGCAAGTTCCAGGGGTATTTCCCTGGCTACTCGCGGGCCCTCGTCGACTACCTCAACTACCTGAGCTGGACCATCGTCAAGGGGCACACGAACAATCGGGCGGGCGAGGTCACCCTGCGCTCGGCGGACCCGCGCGAGACCCCCGCCATCAACTTCCGGTATTTCGAGGAAGGCAACGATACGAGAGGAGAGGATCTCGACGCCGTGGTGGCCGCCGTCAAGTTCGTCCGCGCCCTGACCAGGGGCATACAGACTGATGGCCTGGTCGGTGAGGAGGAAGTGCCGGGGAAGGACGTCCAGACCGACGAGGAGATCCGGGAGTTTGCCCGGAACCACGCCTGGGGGCATCACGCCTCCTGCACGTGCGCCATCGGCCCCCGGGAGCGAGGCGGCGTGCTCGGCTCGGATTTCCGGGTGCATGGGACGCAGGGTTTGCGCGTGGCGGATGCCTCGGTGTTCCCGCGCATCCCAGGGTTTTTCATCGTGAGCGCGGTCTACATGATCGGCGAGAAGGCGGCCGACGTCATCCTGACCCACGCCTGACTCATTCACGAGCGAGACAAGAGGAGGCCACCACCATGGCATACGATGTGCCACAGCTGCTGAAGATGACGCAGGCTCAGCTCGACGAGCTGTTCACGAAGAGCGCGCCCGGCGACATTCCCAACGGGGAGGCCCAGGGCACCGCCATCATCGGCGCGGGCAGCACCTACACCGGAGAGATCGCCCAGCTCATCAACCACTTCGCGTGGCAGGGCAAGGTCTTCGATGGGCCCAAGGGCCTGCTCAAGAACAAGATCCTTCCCTTCGGGCTCAACGCCATCGTGGCCAAGGTCTACAAGGGACCGAGCTGGCTCGACAACAAGGAGTGCATCGTCCTGGACTACTCCGACACCTCGTTCGTCGCCCACTGGATCCGGGACGAGATCCGACAGATCGAGCCGGGCCTGTATCTGGGCAAGGTCTACTGGGACAAGAAGCGCCTGTTCGATTTCGCCCTGAAGTTCTAGCCAATGCTGGGGGAGTAGAGTTCGCCGCTACTTACAGTTGGGTCGCATCTCTGCTTGCAACGATGCTTGCAGAACCGCCTCTCTCGGGCGGGACGATGGTCGACGGCCGCACCGTCCTGGGCATAAACCGCGCATAGAACTTGAGCATCGTTGTCACGGTGTGGCCGGCCTGTTCGGCCGTATAGAGCAGGTTGGCCCCCCGGCTCAACATCGTGCTGCAGAACGTGTGACGAAGCTGCTCCGGGGACCGGTAGCGCACGCCCGCGACGTTGACCGTCTTGGACCAGAGTTTGTCGACGCTGTGCTGATCCATCGGCGCCTTACCGCCGAACAGGAAGGCCTCGGGACCGTTGGCCGTGACGATGGCGACCTGAAGGGCGGACAGCACCGAGCGGGCATGGGCCCAGGTGACGCTTGGTTCGCACTCCAGGGTGTCCTCGATGATCGGATGCAGGAAGCTGGAGGTCCTGGCGATCCCGGTCTTGGTGCTTTCACCAAGTCGCTCACGGCTCCATGTCTTGCTGATCTTGGCCGTGCCAGCCGTTAGATCGATATCGGCGACCTGGAGAGCCGCGACTTCACCTCTCCTCATCCCGCTCTGGACCCACAGCCTCAAGAGTAATCCGAAGTCGGCCTGGATGCTGTCGGCCGCCCGGACGATGGCCTCCAGCTCGGCCAGCGTGAAGGGATCGATATTGTCGGCGCTGCGGGCCGGCCGCCACTCGGCCAGGGTCAACGGATTCTCCTGGATGAACCGGCGCCGGAGGGCGAACCTCATGACGAGCCGGAATGAGATCAAGCCGACCCGGAGCGACGAGTCGGACAACGCCTTACCCTTGCGCCTGACCGAACCGTCCATGCTGCGCTTGACGGCGATAAAGTCCTCGACCGCCTCCGGCGTGATAGCCGTGATAGCCACCTTGCCGAAGTGCGGTTCCAGATGGTTCCGGTAGAAGCTCCTGTAGTTCTGCAGGGTCGTCATCTTGACCGCATTCAGTTTCGGATACCGCTCGAACCACTGCTCGGCAACGTCGGCGAACGTCGGGACCTTTACCGCGGGCTCCTGCTTGACCGTCGTCAGATAGTCCTGGCCGAGTACGACCGCCGCCTCCACCTTCCGGGCAGCCTCGTGGGCCTCGACCTCTGACTTGAACGAGATGCTGACGCGCTTACCGTTGCCGTTCCGGGTCCGGAGCCACCAGACGCGGCGCGGGATGCAGGCGCCCACGGGACGACCCTGGAGCCGTCTCTCGGACGGCGCTGCGGCCCCGCAGGGCTCGCCCGGGATGCAGTTGAAGTGCCGGTCACGCTCCACTCGGACGGCCACGGCTACCGGCCCTTCCGCTGGAGGTACTGGGTGGCCAGCTTGCACAGCAGGGCGCTGAAGCCTCCCTCGACCCGTTCCTCCAGTGCGGCCAATTTCAGCCGCTGTAACAGGGCATCAGGAATCACTAGACTGGTCTTCACTCTTCGACCCTCCTTTTGCTTTCGACCCATATCCTCCCTCCATACGTATGAGAGCATGGAAGCATCGCAAGGTCAAGCCGGAGGCAGAAAGTGGCGACGAGGGTCGGAGCGCAGTTCCTCGAGGACCTGGTCGACGGCCCTCGCCTGGCCGGCTCGCCGCGCCATCCAGGCGTCGATGGCCGGCCGGTAGTAGCGGCCGCCGCGGCCCACCGGGACGCACGGCAGGGGATCGACAGGATCTTGCTGCAGCTTCCGGATCACCTTCGGGCTCAGGGAGGTGTAGCGGCTGAGGCCTTGAAGGTCCAGGTATTCAGACCAGGCAGGCAGTTCCGGGGATCCTACCGGATTGGTTTTGCCCCTCACATTTCAGTCTAGATTCGTCTGATGGGGATCCGCAAGCATCGCCGCTGCCACCGTGGCAGAGCCCGGTGGGCACCGTCTCAGATGAGGGCTGCGCGACCGCCGCCACGCAACCGTCACGCGCGGCTTCGTCCCCACGGATACGCCGAACATCTTGAGGTATGTAACGGTTGCGGCCGTTCCATCTGCATAACTGATCGAAGTATCAGGGAGATTACAGCACCGATAGGGTCCGGGCCTTTAGGACTCGAACTGTTTCAGATGAGACATTAATCGTAACGCTGATGTAACGCGCGGTGTAACGCAGCTGTAACAGACGTGTGACGGCCCCGTGCACATCAGAAGCTCCAGAAGGAGCTTACCGAAGGCCCCTGGAAGTCCCGACTAGCCGGCGCTCGGCAGCTTCCCAGCGGCTCTCGTTACCACGATGGCCACGGCGCGCCACGGCTGGCGAGCTTGATCTAGTCCCTCACGCGCCTCCTCGCTGACCAACGGTCGTATCCAGGAAGGACCCTCTGCGACCCATCCCTTGCCGGCTCGTAGGTGCCAAGATTTTGGTCAGACGGAGCGAGTTCGACCTCTGGAGGGATAGCCATAGGCCGGGTCCGGGCGTCGATGCCGTGTTGGCCGAGATCCGGAGAGCGCGCGACGGCGTAACCGATAGTCCAGGAAGCATCGGTAAACTTTTTTGAAACCGGAGACTGGCATTCTGAATCTGAAGGCAAGATGGACACGTGGACAAGAAGACGGCCAGAAGAGTTTCGGGAAGAAGAGGTACTGGCGCGGCCTCTCCAGTCGCAAGCACTGCGTCAGGTACAAGCCGACGCCCCAATAGTTAGCGTCAGGATGGACAGCTGCGAGCTGGACGCCAGCACGATGAGTAGAGCGCAGCCGGCCACGGCCCTGGCTAGATGCGAGATCGCTGCGCTGAAGGGCAGGACGGAGCCTGGGGAGACCATGAAGGGGTCGCTAGGAGGGGCACTGACCATGATGTGCCACAGATGGCAATGTTCACTACAAGAGTGAGGTCCTGATGTATCTGGTCTGGCAGGATCGAAAGAATGCCCCGAAGAGCCGCAGTCATTCACCTGATATGGGCCGCCCCCGTGGTATAAACCCGCCATGACCACCGAGAGCCACTTCACCCGTAGCGGGTCGAGCCCGCCGAGAAGCGGTAAGTGAGACATTCAACCGCTGATAATTCTCGTCTCGACATCGAGCGAGACGGGTATTTGGACCTCGCCGACCTCTCTGTTTACTCAAGCCTCAGCGTTCGATTTCTACGCGCCCGCCTGCAGGATCCCGTCCGACCCATCCCTTGCCGCCGGGTGGGTGCCAAGATTCTGGTCAAGCGGAGCGAGTTCGACATCTGGATGGATACCCATCGGCCGGTCCCAGGCGTCGATGCCGTGCTAGCCGAGATCCGGAGCGCACGACGGGAGTCCCAGAAGCCATCGGCAATCTTTGCCACCGTGGCAGCGAGACCTAGATCCGGATGATTGTCGCGCACCACTACAGTACGCGGTCGATACTCCGGCGGTCGCCGGGCGAACGCATCGCGGGAAGGCTCGCGGACACCGACAGCGCGGAGGCTTCCTCCGGAGAATCGGCAGGGCCTCGAGCCAGACAGGCAAGGGACTTCAACACTAGACGGGGGGAACAGTGAAGTCGCAGACGAAGACCGCAGTGCAACACGTTGCATCAGAGCCGGCGAAGTGAGCCCCGCATTCGCGGCGCCTGACCCATTCCGGACACGGGGCGGGGAGGTGCCGAACCTGGACGGGGCCGCGTGGCCCTTCGCCCGATTGCCCGACGCCGTCTACCACATGGTCGTCGAGGGATGGAGCCTCGGCCCCGTCCTATATGCGCGGCGTGCCCCTCGGGCAGGAGCGACGGAAGGGGAGCAGGACTGGCGGTTCTTCGTCGTGGGTCTCATCACCAGCGTGGCCGAGAATCAGCCGGGAGCTGCGGGCTCCGCGATCTGGCGGTACCGGGAAGCGCATGGGGTACCGCCACGGCTCTGCATTACCTACCGGATCGCGGTGGGCGTGAAGACCGGGACGCGGCGCATCCCGAGGGGCGGCCGTCTCGCCAAGATCTGGGAACTGTTCGGGCACCGCTGCGCGGGCTGGAGCCCTGAGATCGCGGATCAGCTCATCGGGTGGCGCCTGCAGGTGATGACTTACACCCAGGTCGAAGGCCGACGCCGGCGTCTGGGACAGCAAGCGGCCGTGCGGCTCCCGCAAGCGCTCCAGCGGACGTGGGGCGAAGACATTGTTGAGGCTCAGCCACCAGAGTCTGCTCGATGAGTCCGCACTCATCCATATCTCTTCCTTCAGTCCATTCAGAGAGGTTTCAAACAGTGAAGCATGGGAGCACCGAAGCAACGAAGCACGGAAGCAGTGAAGCAACATTCCCAGCGAAGAGTAGTAGAGACACGGGCGCGATGCGTGCGCCCAACGAGGCTGGTCCGGGAGCATGCCGGGGACCAGCACACCCAACACGCAGCATAACCCCGGAGCGGGGGCACCCGGCACGATGCCGCGCCCCCGCTCCGGCCCGGCGAATGGGTGCTTTCAATACGACGACAAGATCGATTCAATCTTCAGGTGGTCACCCGTGTCCAGGAGGGAGAAGACATGCTTAGCCGAATAGACGAGTCAGAGTTTGACCGGGCCGAGCGCATTTTCGCCGATCTCGTAACCAAGTGGGACTATCTCGGACTCTTGCCTCAGCAGGCGCTTGAGGAGGTTCGGGCGGCCGCTGCCGTCAATTTCTCAGTCAATCTGTCGCCAGACAGCGCTGAGGCTTTGGCGGCGATGGTGGATGGGGTGCATACGCCACGGAATCACGTCGACCCCCGAAGCGATCCGGGCATCTTTGAGGTATTTGGCCGGATGCTCCTTACTGGCGAATTCGCCTGCGTCGGACGCGTGCCCGGGCGGCCGCAACTCCCGTTCCCGGGCTGCGGTCGCGACTATGTGCTTTCCAAGGGCCCGAACTTTCGTGAATAGCCGGGGAAGATGGACAAGTGGACTAAGAAGATGGTCATGAAGATCTTGGCCGCGACAAACAGACCCCTAAAGGGGTCAACGAAAGGGAGATCGTTATGAATCGAAGCGATGTGAGCGTGACCGGCCCCAAGACATCGGGACCACATCACGAGCATCGACGACGTGAAGGAGGCGATGGAGAAGGTGACGGAGGCGGCAAGATGGGGCCCGGGCGCACGGCGCTGGTCATTCGGGACGTCGAGCTGAACGAGGGGAACTAATGAATGAGCTCGTGCTAGACAACGTCGCGCTATACCTGTCTGACTCCTGCCCCCGTTGCAGCCGGAAGGGCTTCTACGGGGGTGGAGAGTTCTCGCTGCCCCCAGGCGGCTGGAGCCGACTGCTTTCCATCGCTCAGGTTTATGGCTGGGAACCGGCGGGCACGGAGGCACCACCACCAGACGTACAGGATCCCGGAGATCAGCCGTGGCTCTGGAGAGGCGACCCATCGGACTGGGATGGACGCTATTGGCCCGGGCTCGGCCAAGAGGTGACCGCCAAGGACGCCCTGGAGCTTGCGGCGGCCCTGAAGCGAGCGTGGCCTGACCTGCCGGAACGCGGAGTCTTTGCGAAGAAGACTTTCAAAGACCAGCGGGGCACGATCACTATCCAGTGTCCTGAGGTGACACTGCGGACAACCCCCTTCGAGCTATACAGCGGAGAGTGGAGAGAGGTCTTGGGGATGCTTGCAGCTCATATCACTCGATATCACTGTCTAGGATGTGCGGAGTTTGGGATCTGGTCCTATGAGTAGGTCTAGCGCCAATCGACAGGCCGGCGCCGATTTCTGCAACGGCTCTCATCGACTGCACAGGAGCCCCATCGCCGAGGACGTTGCCGTTGGATTCCCGGCTCGTTGAAGTCTCGCCAGAAGGCGCACGTGCGCCCGTGGAGGGTGCTCCCGTGAGCGCCAATGACCGCCGGTGCCCCGTCTGCAGTGACCTACTCAGGCCCCGGCAACGGGTCTGCTCGGGTCGGTGCCGAGCCGAACTCAGCCGCCAGCGACAAGCCGAAGCCCGTCAGGCCCGTGACCAGCAGGTCCGCGCTCTCCTGCTCGCCGTTCTGGACCTGATCGGAAAGGATGGGCAGCCGTGAGCCGACAGAATCTGCCACCGTGGCAGCGCCTGCCGCTCTGGGTAGCATCGGTGAAGTTAGCGAGCACTTCGCAGACACTGAACGGGGAGTAGGAAGAACCTATGAGATCAAACATCGACGAAGTAGACCAGCGATGACGCAAGACCCCGAGACACCTCAAACACAGGGTTGCGGCTGCCCTGAAGTCCATCTCACTGACGACGAGCAGGCGGCGCTTGCGTCCGACTCCACCTACGAGGTACCGGAGTGGATCGCCTACTGCTGGTACCGGGAGCACTTCTCGGAAACTCTTATGAAAGCTCCACGCGATTCATCGAGCCCAGAGCCGGTCAACTGGCGCTGCCCCGAGTGTAAGGGAAGCATCATACGGACGGTCGTGAGGCCGGAGGAAGACGAGGAAGAACAGCTATTCCCTTGGTTGCGCCTCGCCTTTCGTTGCTGGTCGCCGGCCTGCGGCTGGAGCAACTATCTCCTCACCTTGCCGTCTGATGGCCTGGTGGCCGGTGCCGAATGAATCCTCAGGATAGTAAGGGGCCTGTACACGTCCCGTCGGTCCCGAGAGCATGGCTGAGGGCGCTGGCAATCGCGCTGACCCTTCCGCCGACAGAATCACGAGTAGTCCTGATCATTCTTGGGATGCCGAGACCCCATTCGGCCTGGTGGATCGCGAAATGCCTCAATCTCGAGTACTCGCATACGAAGCGGTCCGTCCGATCCCTGGTCGCCCGGAAGATCGTCCAGAGATCCGCCGCCGGCCTCGTCTTCCAGCCGGACCATCGCCTATGGCAGCGGCCACCTTCATGATCGAACGCACGAATAACGTGCGGGACCAATATTGGTCCCTCGGGCGCAGCTCGCCGCGTCGCGGTCAGCGAAAAATACTGAGCGCCCAACGTTTTCAGGAAACAATGCAGCCGTAAGTAGCTGAAAAGTGGAAGGGGGGATCGATAGAATAACGTGAAACTCCTTCGAGGCTACCTTTATCGAGAAGTCTGCGAGCCAAGTACCTGATAGCGTGAAGCACCCCTCACTAAAATAGTGAAATCTGAACGCCGTGAGCTATCGAAGTGGCTCCCTCCGACCAACGGGAAGGCGGCTTCGTCCACCGACCAACGGGAAGGCGGCTTCGTCCACGGTTGCTACCATCTGCAAGGGGACAGGGTGAGCGCTCCCAACTCCTGGGTCTGGGTGCTGGGCGCGCCGGCGCCGCCCCCGCCTCCATCGAGCCGCTGAGGCACACCCGGCACCGCTGAGGCGTCGTACTCCAGCCGCCGACGCCCTGGGCTACTTGTCCGGGGCGTCGGCCTCGCACCCTCAGCGTTTCTTAGGTTGGCGCCGCCGCTGGTGCGAGGGGAGAATGCCGAGCTCCTCCCGGTACTTGGCTACCGTGCGCCGCGCGATGGTGAGGCCCTGTCCGCGCAGGACCTGGGCGATCTCCTGGTCCGACAGCGGCTTGCCCGCGTCCTCGGCGGCCACGAGGTCCCGGATGTTCTTCTTGACGGAGACGGAGGAGACCATCTCGCCGGAGTCCGAGGCGATGCCGCTGTGGAAGAAGTACTTGAGCTCGAAGAGCCCCTGCGGCGTCTCCACGTACTTGTTGGTGGTCACCCGGCTGATGGTGGACTCGTGCATGCCGATGTCCTCGCCCACGTCCCGGAGGGCCAGCGCCGCAGGTGGGCCACCCCCCGGTCGAGGAAATCACGCTGGAACTTGACCAGGCTCTGGGTCACCTTCCGCAGCGTGCGCTGGCGCTGCTCGACGCTCTTGATGAGCCAGACGGCCGAGCGCAGCTTCTGCTCGACATAGAGCCGCGCCTCGTCGCCCGAGCGGCGCAGGAGCGAGCGGTAGAGGGCGTTGACGCGCAGGCGGGGGATCCCCTCCTCGTTGAGCACCACCACGTAGTCGTCGCCCACCTTG
>DASYTI010000020.1 GCA_036002485.1 Candidatus Methylomirabilota bacterium
GATCTTCTTGCCCTCGTCTCCTCCCCCGAAGAGCAGCACCTCGCCTTCGCGTCCGATCACCAGGGTGCCGCGGGTGCCCATGAACTGCTCGGTGATGTGGTCGAAGTCGTTGGACTCGATCGAGGAGAACGTGACCGTCCGACCCTGGGGATACTCGAGGGTCACGAAGACGTGGTCGTTGACCTCGCGGTCCTTGAAGCGATAGATGCCGCCGCTGCCGATCACCGCGGTGGGCGAAGCGTCGAGGAAGAGGCTCGCCGTGCTGATCTGGTGGCCGCCCAGCTCCGCCACCAGCCCCTGCGAGTACTTTCGGTACAGGCGCCAGTTGACCAGGTGGTCCCAGGTCGGATACCCCCAGCGGGCGGGGCTGTAGTCCGCGGACGGAGGCTTGGTGTCCCGTCGCCAGGACCGGTTCCGGTGATACATGAGCCGGACGTGGTGGATCTCGCCCAGGAGGCCCGGGCGGATCACGTGGTCGTAGGCGGCCTGATAGCTTGGGTCGTAGAAGCGGTTGTAGCCCACCTCGAGCAGCTTCCCGTGCTTGCGGGCGGCCGCCGCCATCTGACGGCATCCCTCCATGTCGTACGCCATCATCTTCTCGACCAGCACGTGCTTGCCCGCTTCCAGGCAACCCACGGTCATCTCGGCATGGCACCACAGCGGGGTGGCGATGAGGACGGCCTCGAGGTCCTCCTTCGCCAGCATCTCCCGCCAATCCTCGTATTTCCGCGGAGGAGCCCAGCCCACCTTCACGAGGCTGTCGGCGGCCTCGTCCAGGCGCTGGGGGTTGATGTCGCACACGGCCCTCAAATCGATGAAGTCCTTGCTGCACTGGCCAAGGAGGACCTTGCCCTGCGAGCCGGGTCCGATGAAGCCGGCCTTGACCGGCCCGCCCCGGATGGGGCCGCGCAGGGCGGCAGCGGCCCCGAAGGCCAGGAGGGGAGGCACCCCCGCCATCGCCTTGATGAAGTTACGGCGGCCGATCGCGACTTCTTCGGAAGTGAGCACCATGATCGCCTTCCTTACCCGTCCATCATCGCATTGACTTCCGGCCCGCGGCTCCTTGCCGGGCATCGTTTCCACGGGAGAGTGCTGCCGTGCCCGCGAGCAGACGCTGAAGGCGGGCAGCCGCTGCCACCGGAGGCTGAGCAACCAATTGGTGAAGAAGCGAACGGCGGCTCTCTCGTAGGTGTAGCTCCAGAGCTGCTCGAGTACCTGATCCTCAGGACGCGGAAGGCCGCTGCTCAGGCACGCCTGCTGAAGGCCGCATCAATCGCGGACCGGCTACGGATCCGGGCGGAGACCCCGAAAAACACCCGTTCGAGAGTGGCCCGCGTTGTGGGTGCGCTGTGGGAAGTGGCGATGCCCGTAAGTTGGTACGCCCGATAGGGCTCGAACCTATAACCTGGGCGAACGCCGCATCGTCGCGATCGGCCTGGACGCGCCCTTCGTGGACGCCGTGAACGAGGGGCAGCTCGCGGGTCAGGCGTCCTCGGCCTCGGGAGAGGTGGAGCTTCCCTTCGCCGTGCACCACCACATGCTCACGCAGCTGGGCATCCACCACATCGAGAACGCGAACCTCGGCCAAATGGCGCGCGAGCAGGTCTGGACCTCTTGCACGATGATCCTGCCGCTGCTGGAGAAGGGCGCTGCGGGATCGCCAGTGCGTCCGGCCGCGATAGGCGTGCCGCGCCGCTGACGCGGGCCTATACGGGCGTCGTCCCGTCGGCTGCTCGGAGTGCGACGGCCCGGACCGTCCGCGAGGGCACGATTCGTCCGGGCGAGCGCACCGTCTTCCTGCACTCCGGCGGTGTGCCAGGTCTGTTCGGCCATCCGGATGCTCTGTCCTCGACGACGTGAGGGTGCGCATGCCGACGGCCTGGCGTTCCTGGACCACTGGCGAAAAATAGACCCGGAATAGACCCGGGAGCCCTGCCGGTATCGAACTGTTCTCGTAAGTTGTTGCCGGAGTTGGTGGAGCTGATGGGGATCGAACCCATGACCTCGTGAATGCCATTCTTTTGGTCTCCCGCTGCGCCGGCTCCAGAGAGCCTCCGGCACAGCGCCGACCTGGGCACACTTCCATGACGTTGCGCGGGAGTCAGCCCTCTGCCTCCACGCCCGAATGGACGTCAGATTCCCGGTCACAGATCCCGGCCCGGGCAGTCCAATCTCCTGGAGGGCGCCAACCGGAGCGCGCCCCGGGAGGGAATCCGATGCGCGACTTCGACGTGCAGACGATCGAGATCGAGGCCCCGTGTGACGCCGCCTTCAAGTACATCTCGGACCCACGAACGCTACCCGAGTGGACCCACGCGTTCCGCTCGGTGTCGAACGGGCGGGCCACAATGGTCACGCCCAGGGGTTCGGTGGAGGTGGGACTGCGCGTCGAGACTAGCCGGGTTGCGGGAACGATAGACTGGATCATGACGTTTCCCGACGGGAGCGTCGGCCGCGCCTTCTCGCGTTTGATTGACCTTGGCAACCATACGCTCTACAGCTTCGTTCTGATGGCGCCTCCCGTTCCCCTCGAGCAGCTCGAAGGGGTGCTGGAAGAGCAGGCGAGAGTCCTAAGGGAAGAGTTGGCGGCCCTGCAAAGGAAACTGTCGAAGCGATGAACGCGTCTCTTGAGGGCTTGGCCCGTCGAGCACGCGAAGGGGACCGCGAAGCCCTGGAGAGTCTGGTGTCGGCGATCCAGCATCGAGTCTACGGCCTGGCTCTACGGATGTTGTGGCATCCGGAGGACGCTCGCGACGCGGCGCAGGAGATCCTCATCCGGATCGTGACCCGCCTCAGCACGTTCCGCGGCGCGAGCTCGTTTTCCACCTGGGCCTACCGAGTAGCCGCGAACTATCTGCTGACCGCCCGGAAGAGCCGCCTCGAGGAGCGGAGTTACACGTTCCAACGCTTCGGAGACGAGCTTGACGAGGGTCTCTCCGACGCCGCGGCTCCGCAGGCTTCAGGCGAGACGGCCCTTCTGCTCGAAGAGATCAAGGTCGGCTGCACTCTGGCGATGCTCACGTGCCTCGACCGTCCCCATCGCTTGGCCTACATCCTCGGTGAGATCCTCGAGATGGACGGCGACGAGGCCGCGCGGGTGCTGGGCATCGGCGCCGCGGCCTACCGGAAGCGGCTCTCGCGCGCCCGTGAGGCGATCGTGGCGTTTACGCGGGCGAAGTGCGGGCTGGTGAATCCGGAGCGACCGTGCCGATGCCGCCGACGCCTTTCCGAGGCCGTGCGCCTCGGCCGTGTGGCGCCGGGCCAGCTGCTCTTCGCATCGGACGCCGAGCGTGCGAGGCAATTCCCGAAGGTGCTGGCCGAGGTCCGCCGGCTGGAGGACGTGCGGCGCGCGGCGGCTCTCTTCCGGTCTCATCCAGACTTCACGGCTCCGGCCG
>DASYTI010000021.1 GCA_036002485.1 Candidatus Methylomirabilota bacterium
GCGCCCTGCGTGGGCACCTTCCACACCGTGGACTTGCCGGTCTGCCGGTCCCACTTGCCGATCATGTCCCCCAGGATCACCGTGAACCACACGTTCTGCTTCGAGTCCACCACGGGACTGTGCCCGCGGCCCTTGCTCCGCCCGGTGGAATCCATCGGATACCGGATGATGCTGCCGGTCGCGGGATCGAGCTCGCCCAGATGAAACCCGGCTGTCTCCGCGAACCACACGTGTCCCCTGGCGTCCACCGTGAGGCCATGGGGATCCGCCTTGGGATCGGGCATGACCCAGTCCTTGAACTCGCCCGTGCGCGGGTCGACCCGTCCGATGCGGTTGGGGATGCTGCGGTCGGTGTACCAGACGTTGCCCTGCTGGTCGAAGTGCGGTTGCTGCGTGCGCCGCTGCTTGTTGCCGGCGTCGAGCTTGGGATCGAGGGGCAAGTAGTACTCGACGTACATGGCCTTGCCCAGCGCGGCCTCGTCCACGGGGAACTCGGCCTCGGCCCGGAGCCCGCGCGGGGGGCTGCCGGGGCCGAAGTGCCGGGCGAGGTACGCGAGGAGGGTCGCCCGATCCGGCTGACTCAGGGCGCCCGGCGGGACCATGGCGCCGCGCTCGCTCGCCGTGGCGCCCGTCATGAGGTCGATGAACGCATTCCACTGTGTCTCGTGGTACTGCTTGCTCGGGAAGAAATTCTTCCCGTGACAGTACGTGCAGTTCTTCTCGAGCAGCACGCGGCCGGGCTCGCGGGGATAGAGCTCATCGTAGGAGAGGAGCTTCACGTCCGTCCCCGCGCCCGACGTGAACCCGAACTCGCCCTGCCGCACGCCCGGGCCCGCCTGCTCGCGGAGCGCGAAGTCGAGCGTCGCCTTGACGCCCGCCGCGAGCGTGATCTTCTGCGTGTCGGCGGCGAGTCCCGCCTTGCGGACCGTCACCTCGTAGTCGCCGGGGAAGAGATTCGGTGCTCGGTAGCGCCCGCCGCTCGTGTACACCATGAAGAGCACCTGCTTGTCCACGTTCATGATGTGGACCTGGGCGGCCTTGAACGGCTTCGGAGCTTGCACCGTTCCGGACAATGACGCCAGCCCATCCAGGGAGTCGGCGTTGGCCGCCCGGGCTGGCCGCGCGAACTCGGCGGCGCCGAACCAGATGAGGCCCAGGACGATCAGGACCGCGGCGACGAAGAGCGTGTGCAGTTTGCGCATGGGCGTGCTCCTCCTGGGCCTTTTGGGCCCCGAGTCATCCTCCGCCGCCGCGGGCTCGTGGTCAAGGGGCGGGCACCGGGCGCCAATGGTAGCCCTGCCCGCCGCAAGAGAAAGAACTCGACCTGCGCTTGCGCGCTGTCGGGCGGGGCGCTAGGCTCACGGGGCGATCGAGCGAGACAGGGAACGGATGACAGCCATGCCAGAGAGCATCTTCGCGAGCGGACTCGGGTCCGGCCCCGCCAACTTCTCGCCATTGACGCCGCTGCGATTCCTGTCGCGCTCGGCCGCCATCTATCCCGACCGCACCGCGATC
>DASYTI010000022.1 GCA_036002485.1 Candidatus Methylomirabilota bacterium
CGTGTCTCAGTCCCCGTGTGGCTGGTCGTCCTCTCAGACCAGCTACCCGTCATAGCCTTGGTGGGCCGTTACCCCGCCAACTAGCTGATAGGCCGCGAGCCCCTCCAAGAGCGGCAGCTTGCGCCACCTTTCCTCCCCAGACCTGTCGATCCGAGGAACGTATCCGGTATTAGCCCCCCTTTCGAGGGGGTATCCCGAACTCAAGGGCAGGTTACCCACGTGTTACTCACCCGTGCGCCACTAGGACCAACAATGTATTGCTACACCGATGATCCCCGTTCGACTTGCATGTGTTAAGTACGCCGCCAGCGTTCGCTCTGAGCCAGGATCAAACTCGCCATGAAAATCGACAAACTTGAAACCTGGTCCCTAAAAGCCCAACCAAGATGTTGCTTCGGTCGAGCGCAAGGTACTCAGTAGTTACGGATGGTGCTCACACTTCGTCGGTGAGCCAGTAACATATGCGATTTTCAAAGAACGGCGGGGTAATGACCCCATCGAAGAGGTGGAACAGGTCAGCCTGAGTGCTTCCGACCCGCTGCCGTCTCTTAACCCCATCCCGCAAATTTTGCTGGCGGGTAGGGCAAGGGTTGATGATACGGATGGCCCAACAACCTGTCAAGTAATTCCTTTTTAGCCGTCGACTCTTTCCAAAATGAACCGCGCAAATCGGCGTTTCCCCACCTTCAAGAGGCGTGAAATGGCCGAAACAGGAACCGGAGTATTGGGGTCTGACACCCTCATGCCGTCCAGCTCTACGGCGCCCTGCTGCACCTGACGTCTCGCTTCTGAATTGGTAGCTGCGAGACCTGAACTTACCACGATCTTCCAAACAGGCTCGTCCGCGTATGGAGTGGCGATCGTAATTACTTCAACATTTTCAGGTATTTGCTTACCTTGAACCACCCGTGTAAAGTGGTCCTCTCCTTCCTTCGCCCCAGCCTCGCCGTGGTACATGGCAGTGACTGTCCAGGCCAGGCGCTTCTTGGCCTCCATGGGGTGGAGGCTTCGCAGCCCCTGAATCTCCGGCTCCGAGACACGCGTGACGAGCTCGAAGTACCGGAACATGAGATCGTCCGAGACCGACATGAGCTTGCCGTACATGTCGGCGGGCGGCTCGATGATGCCCACGTAGTTGCCGAGGCTCTTCGACATCTTCTGAACGCCGTCGAGGCCCTCGAGAAGCGGCACGGTGAGCGCCACCTGTGGCTCCTGGCCATGGGCCCGCTGGAGATCGCGGCCCACCAGGAGATTGAAGGTCTGGTCCGTGCCCCCGAGCTCGACGTCGGCGCCCAGGGCGACGGAGTCGTAGCCCTGGGAAAGCGGATACAGAAGCTCGTGAAGTCCGATAGGGCGGCCGGCCGCATAACGCTTGGCGAAATCCTCGCGCTGGAGCATCTGCGCCACGGTGAGGAGCGCCGTCTCGCGGATGATGTGCTCGAAGGTCAACGGGGCCAGCCAGGTCGAATTGAACTCCACTCGAGTCCGGCTCATGTCGAGCACCTTGCCGAGCTGCGCCCGGTATGTCTCGGCGTTCGCGCGAATCTCGTCCCAGGTCAGCGGCTTGCGCGTCTCCGACTGGCCGGTGGGGTCGCCGATCATGCCGGTGAAGTCGCCGATGATGATGATGATCTGGTGCCCCAGCTCCTGAAAGTCCCGCAGCTTGTGCAAGACGACGGTGTGCCCCAGATGAAGATCAGGCGCGGTCGGATCGAGCCCGAGCTTGACCTTGAGGGGGGTCGCCGTCTTCACGGAGCGCTCGAGCTTGGCGCGAAGCTCGCCTTCCACGATGATCTCCGCGGCCCCGCGACGGAGCCGAGCCATCTGCTCGTCGACGGGCAAGGTCGGCGCGGAGGATGCGCTCGAGATGATGGGTGTCGCGGCAGGACTCGTCGGGTTCACGTCTGTATAATAGCAATCCATGGCCCCCCCATCGCGAGGGAAACAACCGTCCAAGCTGGCCGTGCGGCGCCGCCGCCGCTGGCTGCGCTGGATCGGCGTCCCCCTCGTGGCGCTCCTGGCCGTGGGCGTGCTCGCCACCGGCGTCTCCGCCTTCTGGGTGCTGGCCATCCTGCCGCGCTCGCTGCCTTCGGTCACCCAGCTCGAGAGCATCGAGCCCAGCGTGGGGTCGCGGATCTACGATGAGACCGACGAGCTCATCACGGAGTTCCACGTGGAGCGGCGCATCTTCGTCCCGCTCGGCCAGATGCCGCCCGCCCTCAAGCAGGCGATCATCGCCACCGAGGACGCGCGCTTCTACTCGCACTTCGGCGTCGACCCCATGGGGATCGCGCGCGCCGTCTACCAGAACTTCCGCCGCGGCCGCATCGTCGAGGGCGGCAGCACCATCACCCAGCAGCTGGCCAAGGTTCTCTTCCTCACCCCGGACCGCAGTCTCGAGCGCAAGCTCAAGGAGGCGGTGCTGGCCGTCGAGCTCGAGCGCCGCTACTCCAAGGACCGCATCCTCGAGATCTACCTGAACCAGATCTACTTCGGCCACGGCGCCTTCGGCGTCGAGGCCGCCTCGCGCACCTTCTTCGGCAAGGGGGTGAGCGAGCTCTCGCCGGGCGAGTGCGCCCTTCTCGCCGGCCTGCCCAAGGCTCCCGCCACGTACTCTCCCTTCGACCACCCCGACGCGGCCAAGCGGCGCCGCGTCATTGTGCTCACCCGCATGGTGGACACGGGCGCCATCAGGGCCGAGCAGGCCAAGCGTCTCGGCGAGAGCGCGCTCAGCCTCGTTCCGCCCGAGCGGCGGCGGACGACCGGTCAGTACTATCTCGAGTACGTGCAGCAGTATCTGGAGGCGCAATACGGGCCGGATCTCGTGTTCAAGGGCGGGCTCCACGTCTACACCACGCTGTCGCCCGCCTTGCAGCTCAAGGCCGAAGCCACGCTGCGCGAGGGGCTCCGCGCCCTCGAGACCCGCCGGGCGGCCACCGCAGGCAAGGACGCCCCGGCTCCGGAGCGACCGGAGGGGGCTCTCCTCGCCCTCGAGCCGCAGACGGGTTACATCCGCGCCATGGTGGGCGGCTACGATTTCTTTAAGAGCGAGTTCAATCGCGCCGTCCAGGCGCGCCGCCAGCCGGGCTCGGCCTTCAAGCCCTTCGTCTACATCGCCGCGCTCGAGGCGGGCTTGACCCCGGCCTCCATCGTCGACGACTCGCCCGTCCAGTACCCGTTCGGCGCCAACGGCAAGATCTGGAAGCCGGACAACTATGACCGCAAGTTCCGCGGACCTATCACATATCAGCAGGCGCTCGAGGAGTCGATCAACGTGGCGACGATCAAGGTCCAGGAGCGCATCGGCGTCCGTCGCACGGTCGACGTGGCCCGGCGCCTGGGCGTCGAGAGCCCCCTGCACGAGAACCTCTCCATCGCGCTCGGCACGTCCGACCTGACGCTCCTGGAGCTGACCTCCGCCTACGGGTCCCTGGCCAATCAGGGTACCTGGGTCAAGCCGACCGCCATCCGCTACGTGCTCGACTCTCAGCGCAAGATGCTCGAGGAAAACGTCCCGCAAGGGCGCCAGGCCCTCCCTCCCGACCTCGCCTATGTCGTGACCCACATGATGCAGGGCACCATCGAGCGCGGCACGGGACAGGCGGCCAAGGCTCTCGGGCGGCCGGCTGCGGCCAAGACGGGGACCACGAACGACTACTCGAACGCGTGGTTCATCGGCTTCACGCCGCATCTCGCCACGGGCGTGTGGGTGGGCTATGACAGGCCGCGGAGTCTCGGGAAGGACGAGACGGGGGCGCGGGTGGCGGTGCCGATCTGGACGGCGTTCATGAAGGAGGCGCTGCACGGGGCGCCCGTCGAGGACTTCCCGATTCCCGAAGGTGTCGTGTTGGTGCCGGTGGATCTCTCGATGGCGGGCACGTGCTCGAGGCCGGTCATGATCGCGTTCATCTCGGGGACCGAGCCCAGGAACAACTGCGGGCCGAAACCGATCGCGCCCAAGCCCGAGAGCACCCCCGGGGATGCGGCGCCGCCCCTCGCCCCGCCTGCGGGCGCGGCCCCGACAGCCTCAGGGCCGGTGCCGAGGCCAACCGAGCAAAGCCAGTAGGGCCAAGATGACTGCGGCTATGCGGTTCCTTCGGCGCTCCCTGACGACGGTGATGCTCACGCTTATTGTGAGCGCCCCCACGGTCGCCCCCGCCCAAGACCTTGGCGCTTCGTCTGGCGCATACCTCCGGCCCGAATGGTCTGTTGAGCGCACCCAACCCGGGGGTGCGCATGTGGTGGGCTATCTTTACAACAGTGGTATCAGGGATGCCGCCAATGTCTCGCTGCGCGTCGAGCAACTCACGGCCGGCGACGAATTGGCCGCGACGTACCGCACTCGGGTCATGGGGGATGTCCTATCCCGCAACCGAGCGTTCTTCGACGTGCCGGTGTCCAGTCCGGAGGCGACGTATCGAGTGATCGTCGAGTCGGTGAGCTGGTTCAACGAGTGCCGCTAGGGGAAGCTCGGAGATGCGCGGCATAGCTTCAGCCGCGTAGTTCACGCCTCGTATCACCAAGCCCAGACGCCGGACAGTAAGAGCCGCGCCGCGGGGGCGATGGGTCGCGCGCCTACCCTTCGCTTTTTCGCTCGAAGCGGCTGGCCACGCTGGCCCAGGCGCCGCCACCCAGGAGCTCGCGGAAGATCGAACCGAGGGCGGTCAGGGGCACGCGGATCTGCTCCATGGAGTCGCGGTCCCGTATGGTCACCTTGCCGTCGCCCACTTCGCCCTTATCGCGATCGCCCACTGTCTGCACGTCCACGGTGACACAGTAGGGCGTGCCCACCTCGTCCTGTCGCCGGTACAGCCGGCCGATGGCGGCGGTATCGTCGTAGACCACCCGCCACTGCGTGGCGAGATCGGCGCGGATCGCATGTGCCGTCTTGACGATCTCCTCGCGCTTCTTGAGGAGGGGAAGCACGGCCACCTTGATGGGCGCCAGCTCGGGATGGAGGCGGAGCACGACGCGCTTCTCCCCTCGCACCTCCTCCTCGACGTAGGCATCGGCGAGGAAGGCCAGGAGGGCACGGTCCACTCCGGCCGCGGGCTCCACCACGTACGGGACCACGTGCTCCTTCCGCTCTTCGTCGAAGTACGTGAGCGACTTGCCGCTGAACTTCGCGTGCTGTTTGAGATCGAAGTCCGTGCGGTTGGCGATGCCCATCAGCTCGCTCCAGCCGATGGGAAAGCGGTAGTCGATGTCCACGGTGCGCTTGGAGTAGTGCGAGAGCTCGTCCTTCCCGTGCTCGCGCCGCCGCAAGTTCTCCTCCCGGAGACCATAGCGACGGAACCAGGCGAGGCAGTCCTCGATCCATCGGTCGTGCCAGTACTCGTCCGCCGGCCGCCCCTCGATGGTGTCGTGGGGGTTGACGAAGTACTCGATCTCCATCTGCTCGAACTCGCGCGTGCGGAAGATGAAATTGCCCGGGGTGATCTCGTTGCGGAACGACCGGCCGGCCTGCGCGATGCCAAAGGGGAGCTTCAGCCGCATGGACTGCAGCACGTTCTCGAAGTTGACGAACATGGCCTGGGCCGTCTCGGGGCGGAGATAGGTGACCGAGGCATCCTCCTCCACCGGACCCATGAAAGTCTTGAACATCAGGTTGAATTGCCGGGGAGCGGTCAGCTCGCCCTTGCCGCAGTCGGGACAGAGCGTGCGGCGCGCGCTGCAGTGGCCACAGGGCTCCCCGGCCGGGATGGTGAACTTGTTTCCCTTGGTGGCGGGGCAGTAATGGGTCCACGGCATCTCGTCCACGTGGTCCGCGCGGAAGCGGAGCTTGCATTCCCGGCAATCGACCATCGGATCGGTGAAATTGTC
This sequence comes from Candidatus Methylomirabilota bacterium, assembly GCA_036002485.1. NCBI lineage: Bacteria > Methylomirabilota (SeqCode) > Candidatus Methylomirabilota bacterium. The sequence goes on from DASYTI010000022.1 coordinate 5,824, forward strand.
GAGGTGGCCGCTGGCCTTCCAGACGGTCGGATGCATCAGGATCGAGGCGTCGATCCCTACCATGTCCGGCCGGCTCTGGACGAAATCCCGCCACCATATCCGCTTGATGTTGTTCTTGAGCTCGACGCCGAGAGGGCCGTAATCCCAGCACGACCCCGTGCCACCGTAGATCTCGCTCGACTGGAAGACGAAACCCCGCCGCTTGGACAGAGAAACCAGGGTATCCATGGTCACTGACATGGAAACGAGAATACCATGGGGACCAACCTCCAACCCTCACCCTGCTCTCTCCCTTGGGAAGGGAGAGGGATTCTCAAAAACTCTCTCTCATCCGGAGGGAGACTCAAAAATCCCTCTCCCCCTCAGGGGAGAGGGCTGACTTTCGAGCCGAGACGCGGCCCGCTCTTCGAGCTGAGCGGCAAAGCCGCGAGGCGAGGCCCGAGTAAATCCCGCAGGCGTGGCAGTTCGAGCTGAAGGGCGTAGCCTTGAGGTGAGAGCTGAGTGGATCAGCGGCGAGGCGAGGGCTGAGAGAATCAGGGGTGGGGTGTGAGAGTCCGCGCCGTCTGGGCCAGGAAGCGCGACGAGCGCGGGAGATGGCCGATGAGCCGGGTCATGACGCCCTCGAGCAGCGCACGCAGCTCGGCGTCGAGGTCGGCGGCGAGGGGCAGCCTCAGTCCCTCCTCCCATCCGAGGGCGCGGAGGCGCTTCAAGAGCCCCACAGCCGCGCCAGAGAGCGGCATGGCATCGGCCCCGAAGCCGCAGCGTCCGCACAGCAGCCCGCCCGCAATCGTATCCAGGGCGGCCTCGGCGAACGGATACGCGCGCCCGCATTCAACGCAGCGGTCGAGGCGCGGCCGATGGCCGAGCAGATCCACCGCGCGCACCGCGAAGCAGGCAGCCACGCGCGGCGGACGCGCCCCCGCATCGAGGGCCCGGAGGCTCCGGAGCATCAGCCCGAACAGCGCGGGCTGGGGATCGCGCTCCGGTGACAACCGCGCCAAGCACTCCACGACCCACGCCCCCTGTCCGAGTCGCTCGAGATGCTCGCGCACTCGCACGAAGGGATGGACGATGTCGAAGTGGTCCACCCGCACCAGGTCGCTGCGTCCCGTGTCGAAGAAGACGAGCTGGCCCAGGGTGAAAAGCTCGAGGGCGCTGCCGAAGCGCGAGCGCGGCCGCCGCGCCGATTTGGCCACCCCGCGCACCTTGCCGTGATCGCGCGTGTAGAAGTCCACCAGCCGATCGCTCTCCCCGAGCGCGCGGCGGCCGATGACCATGGCCTGCGTGGTGTGGAGGGCCATGGCTATGAAGCTCGGAGGGGGGCTCCGCCCCCTTTCCGAAACCTCCCCCCGACGCAGGGCGAGCCGCAGGACGTCGCGGGCGCACTGCGAGCCGCAGCACGGCCGGGGGCTGGGGCCCCCGCGTGCGAGGCGAGCCCCAGCGGGAAGCCCCGCCGTCCGAGGCGAGCAATCTGAGAACTGCGCAGGCAAAGCCGGCGCTCGGAGCGGGACATTCTTGCTCGCGAGAGGTTGGTCATACTTGGACAACCTCGCTAGGAGGTGAGGAGGAAGCCGAACTCTTTGAGGGCGCGATCGTCCTTGCGCCAGCCCTTGCGCACGGACACCGTGAGCTGGAGGAAGACCTTGATGCCGAAGAAGCGCTCGAGATCCTCACGGGCCGCCGTGCCGATGCGCTTGAGAGCGGCCCCGCCCTTGCCGATCACGATGCCCTTCTGGGACTCGTGCTCCACGAAGATGGTGGCTCGGATGTACAGGCACTCCGGCCGCTTCCGCTCGCTGAGCTCCTCCACGCGGACGGCGCAGGCGTAAGGGACCTCCTGGTGGGTGAGTCGGAAGATCTTCTCCCGGATAGCCTCGGCAACCCAGAAGGTCTCGGGCTGATCCGTCAGCGACTCCCGCGGGAAATACGCGGGGCGGACGGGGAGCGCCGCCACGAGGAGATCGAGCAGACGGTCGCAGTTCTCCCCCGTCTGCGCGGAGACGGGCACGATCTCCGTGAAGGGAAAGGCCGCGCGGCAGGCGGCGATGAGCGAGAGAAGCTTCGACTTCGGGGTCACCAGATCGGTCTTGTTCAAGACGGCGTAGACGGGCGCGCGCACGCTCCGCAGACGCTCGAGCAAGGTCGCCTCGAGCCGCGCGGGCCGCTCCGTCGCGTCGAGGATGAGACAGACCACCTCGACGTCCTCGAGGGCTCGCTCCACCGTCTTGGCCATGAGCCGGCCGAGCTTGCCCGGGGCCTCGTGGAGCCCCGGCGTGTCCACGAAGACGATCTGGGCCTCGGGCAGATGCTTGATGCCGGTGATGCGCGTCCGGGTCGTCTGGGGCCGGCGGGAGACGATGGCCATCTTCTCGCCGACCAGCCGATTGAGAAGGGTGGACTTGCCCACATTGGGGCGGCCCACGAGCGCGACGAAGCCCGCCCGATGTCGGGGCACGGTCACGGGGCCTCCAGCAGGCCGTCCCAGAAGCGCGACGGAGCCTGACGGCCCGCCTCGGCCAAGATCTTGCGCGCGCGCTCGTGCATTCGCCGCGCCGCGCGCGGCTCGTGATCGTCGTAGCCCGCCAGGTGGAGCAGGCCGTGAATCACGAGGAGGTCGAGCTCGAGGGCGACGGCCACGCGGGCGAGCTTGGCCTGTCTCTTCGCGGTATCCGCAGAGACCACGACTTCTCCCAGGAGCCGCGAGGGCCCCGGGGCGTCGAGGTCGAAGGCGAGCACATCCGTGCTCCGGCGCGTGCCCATCCACCGGGCATTGAGGCGACGGATGGCGGCATCGTCCACCACGGCGACGTGAACCTCCCGGCGCGCGCGGCCCAGGGCCCGGAGCGCGCGCTCAGCCGTGCTCTTGAGGCGCGCCGGCGAGATGCGGACACGGCGCTGGAGATTGGCGACGGCCGCCGCCATCAGCCATCCGTTCTCATGTTAGCCCTCTCCCCTCAGGCCTCTCCCTCGGGAGGGAGAGGGGATGGTGGGTAGCCCGCGCGGGAAGGCAGGGGGATCCGCTTCCTCCTTCTCCCGCTCGAGGAGAGAAGGCAGATTCCGACTTCCCCACTCCCCCATCACGGGAAAGGGCAGGGCGGATTCTCATCATCCCTCTCCCCCATCGGGGGAGAGGGCAGGGTGAGGGGGCGAGGACTGTGGCTGCCGCGTGCTGGCGCGGTCGTAGGCGCGCACGATGGCGGACACGAGATCGTGGCGAACCACGTCACGATGGTCGAAGTAGATGAACTCGATGCCGTCGATTCCCTGCAGCACCGTCTGGATCTCGATGAGCCCCGAAGGCCGGCTGGACGGCAGGTCCACCTGGGTGATGTCTCCCGTGATCACCATCTTGGAGTTGAAGCCCAGGCGGGTGAGGAACATCTTCATCTGCTCGGACGTCGTGTTCTGCGCCTCGTCCAGGATGATGAAGGCGTCATTGAGGGTCCGCCCCCGCATGTAGGCAAGGGGGGCGATCTCGATCGCACCCTTCTCGCTGAGGGAGGCGACCCGCTCCGCCTCGAGCATGTCGTAGAGCGCGTCGTAGAGGGGGCGGAGATAGGGGTGGACCTTCTCGATCAGGTCGCCGGGCAGGAAGCCCAGGCGCTCGCCCGCCTCGACGGCTGGCCGCGTCAAGATGATGCGCGAGACCTCGTGTTTGACGAGGGCGGAGACAGCCATGGCCACGGCAAGGTAGGACTTGCCCGTCCCCGCGGGACCTATGGCCACCACGAGGTCGCGGCCGCGCACGGCATCCAGATAGCGCTTCTGGTTCGGCGTCTTGGGGCTGATGAGCTTCCGCCGCGAGGGCACCGCGATGGCGTCGGCGAGAAAGCTCTTGAGATCGGTGCCAGGCTCGGCGCTGGCCACCCGGAGGGCCGAGCGGACATCGTGCGCTCCCAGGGTCGGCCGGGCCCGTAGCATGTCGATGAGCTCGCGCAGCACCTTCTCGGCTTCCTCGAGCTGACGGTCCGCCCCCCGGAGCGTGATGTCGTGGCCGCGCGAGGTCGCCCGCACGTCGTACTGGGTCTCGATGGTGCGCAGGTGCGCTTCGTTTCTGCCCAGCAACGCTAACAGGTTGAGGTCCGGAGGAACGACGATGCGGCGGGTGGCTTCGGTCACGCCGGACCAGCTCCTTCAACGACCCGGATCCCGAGGTCCCGGAGCTGGCGGGCATCGACAGGCGCCGGGGCATCAGTGAGCGGACAGGTGCCCTTCTGGGTCTTGGGGAAGGCGATGACCTCACGGATGGATTCCTGCCCCGCCAGACTGGCGGCCAGGCGATCGAGACCGAAGGCGATGCCGCCCATGGGCGGGGCTCCGAACTCGAGGGCTTCCAGGAGGAAGCCGAAGCGCGCCCGGGCCTCCTCCTTGGAGATGCCGATGAGCCCGAAGAGCCGCTCCTGCACCGACTGCTGGTGGATGCGGATCGATCCTCCCGCGGCCTCCTGGCCGTTGAGCACGAGGTCATAGGCCTTGGCGCGCGCCTGGCCGGGATCCGACTCCAGGAGGGCGAGATCCTCGTCCCTCGGCGCCGTGAAGGGATGGTGGACGGCGTCCCACCGCTTCTCGTCCTCATTCCATTCGACGAGCGGAAAGTCGATGACCCAAGCGAAGACGTCGCGGTCGTCGGGGATGAGCTGGAAGCGCCGGGCCAGATCCACGCGGAAACGGCCGAGCACGGTGGCCGCCACCGCCGGCGTATCGGCCACGAGAAGGAGGAGGTCGCCTGCCCCCCCGCCCGTGAGAGCAAGCAGCCTGTCCTGCACGGCCGTCAGGAACTTCGCCACCGGCGACTGCACACCCTCGGCCGTCACCTTGATCCAGACGAGGCCCTTGGCCCCGAGCTGCTTGGCCTCATTCGTGAGGTCGTCGAGCTCCCTCCTGCTCAGGCCGCCCGCGGACGGGACGCGCAGGGCCTTGACACTTCCGCCTCCGGCCACCGTCTGGGCAAAGGCCTGGAACTCGCCTTCGGCAAAGAGGCGGGAGGCATCCTGCAGCTCCAGACCGAATCTGAGATCAGGCTTGTCAGAGCCGAAGCGCGCCATGGCGTCGTCGTAGGCCAGGCGCGGGAAGGGGCGCACGAGCTCCACGCCCTTCACCCGCCGCCATATCTCGGCGACCATGCCCTCGATGATGGGCAAGAAGTCGTCGCGTTCGAGGAAGGACGTCTCGATGTCGATCTGGGTGAACTCGGGCTGGCGATCCTTGCGGAGATCCTCGTCACGGAAGCAGCGGACGATCTGGAAGTACCGCTCGAAGCCCGCCACCATCAAGAGCTGCTTGAAGAGCTGGGGAGACTGAGGCAGAGCATAGAAGCTGCCCGGCTGCATCCGGCTGGGGACGAGGAAATCGCGGGCGCCTTCCGGCGTCGATCGCGTCAGGAAAGGCGTCTCCACCTCGAGAAAGCCCTCGGTGTGCAAGTAGTCGCGCACGGCTCGGCACACCTGGTCGCGGACTTGAAAGGCTCTCAAGACCGGGGGGCGCCGCATGTCGAGATAACGGTACTTGAGCCGCAACGTCTCCTCGACCTCGCCCTCGTCCTCGAGCTGGAAGGGCAGCGGTCGCGAGTCGTTCAGGATCTTCATCTCGCTCACGCGGATCTCGACGCCGCCCGTCGGAAGCTTGGGGTTTTCCGTCCCGGGGGGCCGGGGGACTACCGTGCCGCGCACGGCCAGCACGAACTCGGACCGGACGCCCTCGACCTTGCCATGGGCGTCCGCCGCCTCTTTCGGATCGAAGACACACTGGGTCAGCCCTTCCCGGTCCCGCAGATCCACGAATACCAGTCCCCCGTGGTCCCGGCGTCTGAAGGCCCAGCCCATGAGGGTGACGATCTGCCCGGCGTCCGCGGCACGCAGGGCTCCGCAGCTATGCGTGCGCTTCCAGCCACCCATGGGCTCCACGCGCGCCACGCTCATTGGGCTGAGTCCTTGCCGGCCAAGGTGACGAGCTCCTCGGCGAGGGCGGCGAAGGGCACGCGGCGCTGCTCTCCCGATCCCATGGCGCGGAGCACGGCCTCCCCCGCGGCGAGCTCATGGTCGCCCGCGATCACCGCGTAGCTCACGCCGAGCTTGTTCGCGCGCTCGAGCTCGCGGGGGAGCTTGCGGCCGCCATAGCCGAGCTCGGCCGCCACCCCCGCCTGCCTCGCCGCGCGCGCCACCGGCATGAGGCGCTGCAGGGCGGCGTCGCCGAGGGGTATCAGGAGCACGAAGGGGCGTGATGAGGTGTCGTCGTCCCCCAGCAGGAGCACCACCCGTTCCAGACCGATGGCAAAGCCTATTCCAGGATCCGCGGGCCCGTCGAGCCGCTCGATGAGCCCGTCGTAGCGCCCTCCGCCGGCCACCGCGTTCTGGGCGCCCAGCTCCGCGGTCAGCACCTCGAAGGTCGTCCGCACGTAGTAGTCGAGCCCGCGCACGAGGCGGGGCGTCACCGTGTACTTCTGCCCCAGGGCGTCCAGGTATTCCCGCACGCGCTCGAAGTGCTTCGCCGCCTCGGGGGAGAGCGAATCGAGGATGGACGGCGCCCGCTCGATGACGGGCTGACAGTCGGGGACCTTGCAGTCGAGGACGCGGAGGGGATTCCGCTCGAGCCGGGCCTGACATTCTCCGCACAGCGCGGCCGCGTGCGGTCGGAGGTACTCCAGCAGCCTGGCGATATAGATCGCGCGGTCCGCGGTATCCCCGATGGAGTTCACGTGCAGGGCGAGGCGATCGGCGAGCCCCAGCTCGCGGAAGAAATCCATCAGCATGGCGATGACCTCGGCGTCGACGGCGGGCAAGGGCTCGCCCAGCGCCTCCACGTTGGCCTGATGGAACTGGCGGTAGCGTCCCGCCTGGGGGCGCTCGTAGCGGAACATGGGACCGACCGTGTAGAGGCGCACGGGCTTGGGCTCGACCTGGAAGCCGTGCTCGATATAGGCGCGCAGGAGTCCCGCCGTCGCCTCGGGACGGAGGGTGATCGAGTCGCCGCCTCGGTCCTCGAACGTATACATCTCCTTCTTGACGATATCCGTCTCGTCGCCGATGCCGCGCGCGAAGAGCTCCGTTCGCTCGAAGAGGGGCAGCCTGAGCTCCCGGTAGCCATAAGCCTCGAAGGTCCGCCGGGCGGCCGCTTCCACGCGCTGCCACTTGCCCGTCTCGGAGGGAAGAATGTCCCGTACCCCCCGCACCGCCTTGATGGCCATGGTTACTTGGCCGATGCCGCGCGGTAGTCAGCGGCCAACGACATGTAGATCTTGGCGGACCGATGGAAGGAGGAACTCAAATCTGAAACCCTCTCCCCCATCGGGGGAGAGGGCAGGGTGAGGGGGCCAGAAGCGATCGGGCGCGATACGAAGACGCGAGGCAGCGACGCTACTCCTGGGGCAGGGTCATGATGACCTGGGTCTCGCCCGAGGTCTTGAGAAAGTTCTTGAAGCGGACGACGGTCGCGATGATGGTCGGCTGGGTGGCGTCGTCGGTCTTGAAGCCCCCGAGCGCGGTGATCATCCCTTCAAAGCCCGTGTCGATGGACTGGAGGCGGAACCCCGCGGGGCCCTTGAACACGATGGCGAGCAGCCCTTCCTTCACGATGTTCTGCGGCACCAGGATCTCGTCGACGCCGTCGCCGTCGAGGTCGAGGGCGAGCGGGTTGGGCTCGATCTTGTAGAAGCTGCTGCGCCCGGAGCCGCTGCTCTTGCCCCCCTGATTGACGATTTGCTCGATCGTGATGGCGCCCCCGCCGACCGCCGAGCCGGAACGCCAGAGGTCCTCGCCGTCAACCGAGACCTGGAGCCGGTTGAACTCGTCGATGAAGGCGAGAGCGCGCACGGCGTCTTTGCCATTGACGCTGGAGAAGGCCGCGCCCATGGGCCGAAAGGAGGAATGCACGCGGACCGCCCTCTCGGTCACGAGCTTGCCGTTCTTCCAGATCATCTGATCGGCTTGGCCCGGAGTGAAGAACTTCTCGGGCGTGTAGCGCTGCGCCCACAGAGTGTGCTTGTACCCCTTGCCCTCGGTGTCCACGGGGAAGAGGAACATATGCAGGTTCTCTGCCATGTAGCGCGGCTTCCCGTCCTTGACCCCCAGGATGAACGAGCTCAGTCCGACGTTCGGGTCGTGGCGAGCGCCCACGACCTCGAACTGTCCGTCGCCGTCGAGGTCCACGAAGTAGACGGAGATGACCCGGCCGAGCTGTCGGACACTGAAGGACCACTCCGCCTCGAGCTTGGTGTTGACGATCTTGTACTGGTAGACCTTCTCTCCGTCGCTCACGACCATCCGGGGGGTCTTGTCCTTGGGCGTCACGGCGACGTCGATGGCCACCACCGCGAAGGGGAACTTCGCCACTTCCTTGAGGGGGATCGAGCCCTCGCCGCTCGAGTAGGTGCCCGCCTCGAGCTCGCGCCCCAGGAGGCGCGCCAGGAGCGAGCGCTGCTTGGCCTGGGGCGGATTGGCGGGGCCGCCCTGGGAGAAGCGGCCGCCCTGCTGCGTCGGTCGTATCGACGGCGGCACGAAGAAGGCCGTACTCACCTCGGGCACGGCCCGCGGGAGCGAGAAGAAGCGCACGTCCATGTACGGCTTGGTCTCGACGCGCTTGAAGTGGACGATGAGCAGATGGTCGACCTTGAACTTCTCGGCCGCCTGCACGAGCCCCTTGCCGTCCAGCGCCTGCTCGTGCGAAATCCCCTGCTGGCCGAGGGCCACCCCGATGGGATCGCCCATCCCGACCTGGAAGCGGCCGGTGCGCGT
>DASYTI010000023.1 GCA_036002485.1 Candidatus Methylomirabilota bacterium
GGGCGTCCAGGAGCTCCATGACGGGCCCTTCGACATCGGGAAGCCGCCAGAGCGCCGGCAGGTGGCCCGAGACGCGTATGCGCGATTGCGCGGCCACGCGCACGTTGTCGTACACGGAGATGCCGGGGAAGATGTTCGTGATCTGGAACGTCTTCGCGAGGCCCCGCCGGTTGATGACCTCGGGCGCGAGGCCCGTGACCTCCTTGCCCCGGAAGACGACACGGCCGGCCGTGGGAGTGTGCAGGCCGCTGATGACGTTGAAGAGCGTCGACTTGCCTGCCCCGTTGGGGCCGATGACGGAGAACACCTCGCCCACCCTGACCATGAGGCTGACGCCGGACAGGGCGGCGAGGGCGCCAAAGCTCTTCGACACGCCCTCGACCTCGAGCATCATCTGTCTGCCGTTGCGGTGGAAGATATCGCGGGCCGGTCGGGCTTCTTCGCGCAAGCGCTCATCCGGCGGCCTCCCCGCGGAGTCGTTCACGCAGGGCCTGGCGCAGACCCAGAAGCCCGCGCGGCACGAAGAGCACGATCAGCACCAGCACCACCCCGACCACGATGTTGTACCACTGCACGTACGAGGAGATCTTCTCCTGGAGCACGATGAAGAACGCGCCGCCGATGATGGGGCCGACAAGAGTCCCGAGGCCGCCGATCATGACCATGATGAGAAACTCGCCGGAGATGCTCCAGTGCAGGAGATCGGGCGTGGCGTAGGCCGCGCGGCCCGGGTACAGGGCGCCGGCGAGTCCGGTCAGGACCGCCGAGATCAGGCACACCCCCATCTTGTAGCGCTGAACATTGTAGCCGAGGAAGCGCGCCCGGTCCTCGTTCTCGCGGATGGCCACGAGCACCTGGCCGAAGTGCGAACGGACGAGCACGTGGCACGCGAGGTACGCGAGCAGGAGGTACACGACGACGAGATAGTAGAGCCGCGCAGGGGCGTCGATGGCGATCCCCGGCAGCACCTGAAACGACGGCAGGCCCTGGATGCCGTCGGAGCCGCCGAAGGTCTGCGTGTAGCGAAAGAAGGTGTAGATCACCTCGGCGAAGATGAGGGTGAGGAGCGCGAAGTAGATGCCGCGCCGGGTGGTGGCGAAGTAGCTCACGGTGAGCGCGTAGAGCCCGACGACGACGACAGCGAGCCCCAGGCAGAGCCAGAGGGAAAGCATGCCGCGCTCGAGCAGCACGGCCGTCGAGTAGGCGCCCAGGCCGAAAAACGCCGCGTGGCCGAAGGAGACCAGGCCCGTGTAACCCATCAGGAGATCCAGGCTCATGGCCACCGCCCCGAACAGGAGCGCGTCGAAGGCCAGCAGCATGTAGTACTTCGACATCCACGGGGTCAGGGGCAGCGCGGCCAGGGCCACGAAGACGAGCCACCCCCGCCAGGAGAGGAGCCTACTCAAGGACACCTTCGCGGCCGAAGAAGCCGCGTGGGCGGACGATGAGGACCACGATCATGATCCCGAAGATGGCGATGGCCACGCGCTGCGGGTTCATCCAGAGCGTGAGCAGGCTCTGGGTGATGCCGATCACGAAGGCGGCGACGACCGAGCCGCCCAGCGAGCCCATTCCCCCCAGGATCACGACGATGAAGGCGAGCAGGATCATCTCGACACCCATCTGGGGATACACGGTGAACACGGGGGCCAGCAACAGGCCCGCGAGGGCGGCGAGGGCCGCGGAGCCGGCGAAGGTCAGCGTGAAGACACGCGGCACGTTGACGCCGAGGCCGTCGAGCATCTCGGCGTCCTGGACGGCGGCGCGCACGATGATGCCGGCCCGCGTCCGGGTAAAGAAGAGCCAGATGGCCAGGAGGAGGATGGAGGAGGCGGCGAGCAGGAAGAGCCGGTACTTCGGATAGGTCATGCCCAGAAGCGGAATCGAGCCCTCGATGGGCGGGAGGATCCGGCGCATGTCCCCGCCGAAGAGCTGGCGCGCGCCCTCGCGGAAGATGAGGGCCAGGCCGAAGGTGATGATGAGCCCGTAGAGCGGCTCGCGCCGGTAGAGGGGCCGGAGGGTGGCGACCTCGGTGACGGCGCCGAGGGCGGCCACGAGGAGCGGGGCGGCCACGAGGGCGACCCAGAACGAGTTCGTCAGCCCGATCACGACGATCCCGGCGTACGCGCCGAACATGTAGAGCTCTCCGTGCGCGAAGTTCATCACGCCGAGGAGCCCGAAGATCACCGTCAGGCCCAGCGCCAGCAGCCCCAGCGCGGCGCCGAAGACCACGCCGTGCAGGAGCTGCGGCAGCAGGACCGCGATCAGATACTCCAACGCCTACGACCCTGCCCCCTCACCCTACCCTCTCCCCCGATGGGGGAGAGGGATCAGAGTGAAGAGAGCCGCGAGACAAGGATGTTCTCTGGCTTCTCCCCCGATGGGGGAGAGGGATAGGAGTGAAGAGAGCCGCGAAACGAGGATGTTCTCTGCCCTCTCCCCCGATGGGGGAGAGGGATTGGAAATGGGGCCCTGTCCTCGCGCGAGGAAGCTAACAAGAATCCCTCTCCCCTGGAGGGGGAGAGGGCAGGGTGAGGGGGTGCATTGGACAGCACGAGAGCGTTCATGAATGGCGCTCGGCGCTACTTTTTCTTGAGCTCCCAGGTGAAGCCTTCCACGGGGTCTTTGCCTACCATCGGCTCGCCGATGGTGTCCTTGCCCTGGAGCGTGGCGATGGGCAGGTTCTTGCCGCCCTTCACCTGATAGAGGTGCATGTCCATGACGACCTGATGGTCTTCCTTCCTGATGCACTGCCGGCCGATATGGGTATTGTCGAGGCACATGCCTTCCTGCGCCTCCGCCACCTTGTCGGAGTCGAAGCTCTTCACCTTCTCCACCGCGGCCGCCCAGAAGAGCACGGCATCGTAGGCCCCGGCCATGATGTTGGCGTCCACGCCGAACTTCTTCTTGAACTTGGCGTTGAACGCCTGCATGTTCGGATCCGGATTGTAGGGGGAGTAGTGCGCGAGCTGGACGAAGCCCTCCATGGGCTCGGCGATGGCCGGTAGATCCTGTTGCAGGAGGAAGCAGTCGATGCCCGCCAGCTTGTACTTCTTGGTCATACCGAAGGAGTGGAGCTGCGTCATGAGACGGAGCGAGTCCGTGCCCGCGAAGGCCACGAAGAGCACGTCCGGGTTGGTCTGGTTGATGGCGCCGAACCACGGGCTGAAGTCCTTGGTGTCGAGCGGCGCCCCCGCCACCCCGACCACCTCGCCCCCGAGCTTCTCGAGCGCCGTCTTGAACTGCCGGCCGTCGGACTGCCCCATGGCGTAGTCCGTGTAGAAGATGTAGACGCGCTTGCCCATCTTGTCGACGATGTACTTGGCGAGCCCGTTGGCCTGCATGCGAGAATCGGGCTGGTTCGAGAAGTAGTACTTGTGGAACTTGGTGGTCCGCATGAACTCGGCGCACGAGACGGTGTTCCAGTGGACGACCTTGTGCTTCTTCGTCACGTCCATCACCGCCATGGTGGCCCCGCTGGACACCGCCCCGATGAGGAGCTTGACGTCGTCCTGCAGGATCAGCTTCTCGGCCTTGCGCACCGCGGGGGCAGGCTTGGTCTCATCGTCCTCCGAGATGATCTCGATCCTGTGGCCGAGCACGCCGCCCCGAGCGTTCACCTCGTCGACGGCGAGCTGGATGGCCATGGTCTGGTATTTCCCATAACCCTCGAAGACGCCCACCTTCGAGCCGAGGTCGCCGATCTTGACGACCTTCTGAGCGGCCGCCGGCGCGGCCAGCCACGCAAGCAACGCGCACGACCCGAGCACCGCAAGAACCTTCGTGTTCCTCATGAGTCTCTCCTTTGTTGTAAGGCTCGCCTCGCGGCGCGGGGGGCATAGCGTACGGCCCTCCTCGGCTCGCAACTACCGCCAGGCGGTGGTGGACGTTTCGATCAGCCCCGACAGGGTCCGCGCCATCCGCTGGAGCGGCTCGCGCATCTTCTCGGGGTCGGGTGCCGTCACGGCGCGTGCCGTCACCCCTCTCGCCTCCGGACCGACACTGCCTCCCCCGGCGGCCTTCCCGCCCTGAGCGTAGCCTTCCGCCTCGTCGAACGCCAGCCGCACGGCCACCGCGGCCTTTGGGTCGTACTGGGTGACGGCAAAGTCCACCAGGTTGTAGTAACGCCAGATCGCCTCGAGGAACTTCTGCCCGGCCGCGACTCGCACCGCGGCGGCCTCCTTCGTGCCCGCGAGGCGGCGGTCGGCGTCGAGGGCGAGGTCCCGGACGAGCGCGGCGAAGAACACCATGAGACAGCGCTCGCCTCGAGCCCCGTCCCCCGCGCCGAGGGCGCCCCGCGTCGCCTCCTCCAGGCCCGCGGGCAGGCGCGCGGCCTGCGCGCGCATCTCGGCACGGACCGCCCCCGTCTCGAAGAGGCGTAGGGCGACGTCGAATTTCCGAGCCTGGATCGAGAACTTGATCTGCTTGAAGTTGGCCGAGATCTCGTTGTCGCGAGGAACGTACGCGCCGACGTGATGGGCCGCGGCCGGCTCTGCGGCGATGGCGGCCAATGCCACGGCCGCGAGGACAGACCGCACACGGGGCGAGCGGTCGCAAATGCGCCGCATCATGCCCTCCTCACCAGGCGCGCGCCGAGCAGCACCGCGAGCCACCAGGCGGCCACGATCGCCGCCCCCCCGAAGGGTATCCACACGAGCCACTCGGCGACCGTCTTGCCCGCCTGGATGCCGTAGAAAGGGATCAATCCGCTCCAGAGCAGGTAACCGAAGGGGTACCCGGCGCCGCCGACGGTGAAAAGGACGATGAGCGTCCGGCGGGCCGCGTCGGAGCGGACCAGCGTGGCGGCGGTCATGGTCGTGGCGATGATGACCAAGCCCATGCCCTCGGCGTGCAGGTGGAAGAGCCGCAAGCCTGCATCGAATTTCACCAGCGCCTCGTCGATGACCTGCTCGTCGACGTCGCGCACCCCGACCAGCCCGTGCGCGGCCGGCCGCGCCAGCATGACGGAGCGTGCCCAGCGCGTCAGATCGAGCTTGAATCTCACCATGGACGCGCCGCCCACCTCGGCGCACGCGATCAGGAGAATGGCGGCCAGGAGCGAGGCGAGAGGCGGCAGGCGCCAGACCTCGGAGACGGGGCCCGTCACGCCGTCCGCCCTCGACGGCGACCCGCGACCATGAGCACGGCCAGTGTCACGAGCCCGACGATGGCGGCGCTGCCCAGGGGCGTCAGGACGTAGCGCTCCACGATCTCGATGCCGGCCTCCCGCCCCCACTCGAGCGCCGCCACGGAGTACGCGAGATACCCGAGCGGGAAGAACGCGCCGACGGCAAAAAGGGCGTAGAGGGCGCCGCGGGCCCGCCGCCACCGGACGACACTGGCCGTGACCGTGCTCGCGAAGATCACGAGGGGACCCAGCCCCTGCGCGTGGGTGTGAAAGAACGACAGCCCCGCCTCGGCGGAATAGACGGCCCGAGCCCTGACCTCGAGGTCGTACTCGGCGGAGCCGGAGAGGCCGTGAGGTTGCGGGTTCGCCGCCACGCGCGCCTGCGCGTAGCGCACGATCTGCGGGCGCAGCTGTGACATGACCGCGCCCGCGGTTTCACCAAGGGCGATGACGAACAGACCCACGAACACCACGACCAGCGGTGGACGCCTCATGCGTGTCCTGTTCGACTCGATCGGAAAGACAGTGGGGCCAACTCGCGCCGAGGGTATTCGACCGGCCTCCCCGGTGTCAATGCGG
>DASYTI010000024.1 GCA_036002485.1 Candidatus Methylomirabilota bacterium
GCCCTGCTACGCAGGACGGCTCGCGCGGCGGAGGCGCCCTGCGCTTCGGGGCGCGCTACGGCTCGTCGGATTCGCTCCCGAGGGCATGCCGGTCACCGCACCCGCCCGTGTTCGTGGAAATCTACGGAGACTCGGGGGCGAGCTTCACGACCATCTTGCCGAGGTTGTCGCCGGAAAAGAGGCCGAGGAAGGCCCGCGGCGCGTTCTCGATGCCCTCGACCACCGTCTCCTCGCGCTTGAGGCGTCCGGACTCGAGCCATCCTCCCACCTCCGCGAGGAACTCCGGATAGAGATTCAGGTGGTCGGAGATGATGAAGCCTTGCATCAGGACGCGATTGCCGATCATGGAGAAGAGATAGCGCGGCCCGGGATCGGGCGGATCGAGGTTGTACTGCGAGATCATGCCGCAGAGGGGAATGCGGGCATGGGGATTCACGAGCCGCAGCACGGCATCCAGGAGAGGACCGCCCACGTTCTCGAAATAGATGTCGATGCCGGTGGGACAGGCCGGGCGGAGCGCCTCCAGGAGATCGCCCGCCTTCTTGTAGTTGATGGCGGCGTCCGCGCCCAGTTCCTTGGTCAGATAGGCGCACTTGGCGTCCGTCCCTGCCGTCCCCACCACGCGGCAGCCGAAGATCTTGCCCATCTGGACCACGAGGGATCCCGTGGCTCCCGCCGCCCCCGACACCACGAGCGTCTCGCCCGCCTTGGGCTTGCCGATCATCTTGAGCCCGTACCAGCCGGTGAAGCCCGGGATCCCGAGAACTCCGAGATATGCTGCGAGCGGCACCGATGGGTCGACGGGATTGAGTCCTTCGCCGCTCGACACGAAGTACTCGCGCCAGCCCAGCATGCTGCTGACCACGGCGCCTTCCTTGAGCGAGGGATGCCTGGACTGGACGATGCGGCCGATGGCGCGGCCCTCCATGGTCTTGCCCACCTCGAAGGAGGGAGCATAGGACTTCCGATCGCTCATGCGCCCACGCATGTACGGGTCGACGGACATCCACAGATTGCGCACGAGCACCTGGCCGGGCGCCGGCTCGGGGACGGGCGTGCTCTCGATCTTGAAGTCGCTCGGCTTGGGGAGGCCCTGCGGACGCGCCGCGAGCACGACGTGACGATTCGATCTGGTGGTCATCGCAGTCTCCTCAGGAGATCGGCGCCGAAAAGCTCGGCACGCCAGCGGCCAACGGCTTCCACGCGAGCGAGGGCCTCGATGTCCGTCGGCGGATCGGCCGACAGGCGATCGATCAACCGCTGCGGAAAGATGACGCCGGGATCGAGCCCGACCTGCTTGGAGGCCTCCACCCGCCAGAGGCGCAGGACCTCGCGCCGGCGCTGCACGGCGCCGGAAATGACGGGCCGGGGCCTGCTCTTTCGCACGGGCAGCTCCGATTCTGGCACGGCGAGCCCGCGTTCAACGGCGGCCAGGATGGCCTCCCCCGCCCGACGCACGACATTGCTCGTGCACCCGCGCACGGTCAGGATGGCCTCGCTGTCCCGCGGCCTGAGCGCGGCCAGCGCGACCAGCGACTCGTTGCCCAGGATCATGAAGGGCGGCCGGTCGAGCTTCACGGCCAGCGCCTCACGCGCCTGATGGAGCTCGCGCAGCACGGCGAGCCCGCGCCCGTCGAGGTCCTTGGCGCCCTTGAGCCCCATGTAGGCATCGGGGTCGACGGGGCTCGAAGGGGCGGGCATGGCCGCCACCGCCGCGCACTCCTCCTCGACCCAGCGGAGACGTCCCTTGGCACGCAGCTCATCGGCGAGGCGATCGCGCAGCGGGATCAGATGCAGTACGTCGTTGAGGGCATACGTCTCCTGCGCCGGCGAGAGCGGCCGCCGCGACCAGTCGTCCTTCTGCCGCGAGGGGCCTGGATCCACCCCGAGGAAATCGCGCAGGAGCCCTTCCAGGGACAGCGACGTCACGCCGAGGAAGCGCGCGGCGATCGCGGTGTCGAAGATTCCCGCGGACGTGAAGCCATACAGGCGCTTGAGGTAACCCAGGTCATTGTCGGCGGCGTGAAGCACCTTGAGGATGCCGGGATCGGCGAAGAACGGGCCGAGCGGCGAGAGGGTGGACAGGGCGAGCGGATCGATCAGGTGGCTCTGGCCGCGATCATCGGCCACCTGCACCAGGCAGAGCTTGGCCGGATAGTGGTGAAGGCCATCGGCTTCGGTGTCGCACGAGAGCGCCTTGGCTGAGCTCAACGAAGCCACGAGGGCGGCGAGCTCGTCGGGGGTCCGGATCCAGCGCGGCGGGGTCATGGGTCTCGGCTATACTATCGCGCAGGCGAACCCCCTGCCGAGGAGGATTCCATCGATGAAGATCGCGGGAAGCGTGGCGGTGATCACGGGTGGCGCCTCGGGACTGGGCCGCGCCACGGCTGAGCGAGTTCTCGGGAGCGGAGGCAAGGTCGCGCTCCTCGACTTGCCGAGGTCGCCGGGGGCGGAGGTCGCCAAGGGTTTGGGCGCGAGTGCGCTCTTCACGCCGTGCGATGTCACCAGCGCGGACGAGGTGACGGCCGCGCTCGCCGAGACCGCGGCGAAATTCGGCGCCATCCACGTGCTCGTCAACTGCGCGGGCATCGGGACGGCGGAGAAAGCCTACGGCAAGCGCGGGCCGGCGGATCTGGCCGCCTTCACCCGCACCATCCAGGTCAACCTGATCGGTACCTTCAATTGCATCCGGCTCGCCGCCGCGCACATGGCGAAGAACCAGCCCAACGAGGAGGGCGAGCGCGGCGTCATGATCAACACCGCCTCGGTCGCCGCCTTCGACGGTCAGATCGGCCAGGCCGCCTACTCCGCCTCCAAGGGCGGCATCGTCGGCATGACGCTGCCCATCGCGCGGGACCTCGCCGAGCTGGGGATCCGCGTCGTCACCATCGCCCCCGGCCTCTTCGACACGCCGCTCCTGGCCGGCCTGCCCGAGCCCGCGCGCATCTCGCTGGGCAAGCAAGTGCCGTTTCCGCCGCGTCTGGGCCGGCCGGCCGAGTACGGGGCGCTGGCCGCACACATCGTCGAGAACACCATGATCAACGGCGAGACCATCAGGCTCGACGGCGCCATCCGGATGCAGCCGCGCTGATCAGGGGTTGCATCCCACGGATATCTACCGGATCACCATCGGAGATGGCCGGTCCACCGAAGAGCTCGTGGAGGCCGGTGGCTACGGGTATGCGCATTCGTGCGTCAACTCGGAGAATTTTCCGTCGAGGCATCTGGGTGGACCACGACCGCGCGAGGTGGTTCTCCTCGAATTCGATCGCGACGTAACGTCCAGCGACGCCATGGCCGAGGCGGCCCGGCGGGGTCTCGAGCCACCCACCTACGAGGATGCGCTCTATTTCGGGATCGCCCATCCCGACGTCCAGGGTCAGAGGCCGGTGGTCTTCCTTCACGATCCCTGGCTGGGCTTCTTCGGTCGGCGCGACGTCCTCTGCCTCTGGGGCAATGCCGGCCGGCGCGAGCTCGGCCTCGAAGGGTTCGACGACTCCTGGGGCCGGAACTACCGCTTCGCGTTCATTGCCGCGCCCCCTCACCCTCCCCTCTCCCCCGATGGGGGAGAGGGATCCGGAGGAGACAGCGGGGCCAACTAGTAAAGCGTGTCGCGGACGCGCTTCGCCAGATCGCTGGCGTACTGATCAACCGAGGTCGCGCCGAGACGAGCGTTGGGCACCTGGTCCCAGAGCATCTGGGCGAAGGAGGGAAGCTTCTGAGGATCGGCCCAGGTCGACGTGTCCCACAGGCTCGAACGGAGGAAGGCCTTCGGACAGTGCAGGAAGGCCTCCTCGACCTCCACGCCGATCCCCACCTTGGGCAGCTTGCCGCGCATGGCGGCCCGCGAAAGGATCTCCTCGTCGCGGACGATCGACGCGCGGCCATTCACGCGAAGCGTGTCACCGCGGCCGGGCACGAGGAAGATCAATCCCACGTGCGGGTTTTCCAGGATATTGGTCAAGCCGTCGATGCGATTGTTGCCGGGACGGTCGGGCACGACGAGGTGAGTCTCATCCAGCACCAGCACGAAACCGGGCCCATCGCCCTTGGGCGACACGTCGCACTGCCCGGCCGAGTTCGAGGTGGCCAGGAGCAGGAAGGGCGAGGCGGCGATGAAGGCGCGCGAGTGCTCGTCGAGCGCGGCCTTGCACTTGAGGACGGCACGCTCGTTCGCCTCTCCGAAGAGAGCGCGCAACTCCTGCTTTGAACTCACCACGTCCTTGAACATGGCCCCACCTCCTGCAGGGAGGATAGCACGCGCGAGAGGGCGGCGGCCACCCCCCCGCTCGAGGGGACACTTTACGCGTTCTCATTTTCTTGGTGGGCGGCGAGGGCAGGCGCTATCCTGATCGAGTCCCGATCATCGAGGGGGATTCATGAGACTACGCCTGAGTTTCGGCATCTTCCCCAAGCTCCTCCTGACCATGCTCGTGGTGACGCTCACCCCGCTGGGCGCCATCTGGTACCTCGACTACCGCACGGAATCGGAGAACCTCTCGCGGCAGATCGAGCAGCGTCTGGGCGGCCAGGCCGACACCATCGTCGGCTATGTCGATGCCTGGGTCGAGATGCACCTGCGCATGCTGCGACAAAACGCCGCGCTCGAGGACATGTCCTCCATGGACGGCAAGCGCCAGAAGCCCCTCCTGCGCGCCATCACCGCCGAGTACAAGTGGATCTACCTCGGCTTCACCATCGCCCCCGACGGCAACAACGTCGGGCGCAATGACGAGGAGCCGCTGCGCTTCTATGGCGACCGGGGCTACTTCAAGCAGGCCATCGACGGGCGGCAGATGGGCCAGGAGGTCGTCATCAGCCGCACCACGGGGCAGGCCGCCGTCATCTTCTCCGTGCCGGTGTGGAGGGTGGAGCAGGTCGTGGGGGTGCTGGCCGTGGGGACGAGCATCGCGGATGTCACGAGCACCATCACCAATGTGAAGATCGGCCAGACGGGCTTCGTCTTTCTCGTGGACGATTCGGGCAAGGTCATCGCGCACCCCACGGTGCGCGACAGCCTGAAGAGCCATCCGGCCATCGTGGCCTTGGGGGGCGAGCCCCGGAAGCAGATCGTGTTCACCGATCCCGTCAGGGGCAAGCAGGCCATCGCCCTGGCGGAAAAGACCAAACACGGTTGGACCTTGGTGGCCCAGCAGGACTTCGACGAAGCCTACCGGCCCCTGCGGCAGGCCAATCGCAATGCCCTCATCCTCCTCGGCATCACCGTCGTCTTCGTGCTCCTCGTCTCCTACGCGCTGGCCGTCGCCTTCACGCGCCCCATCCGGCGGCTGACCCAGATCGCCGACGGGATCAGTCGTGGCAACCTGGGCGCGAGTATCGCTGAGGTCCAGCGCTCGGACGAGATCGGCAGCCTTGCGCGGGCCATCGAGCGGCTCCGCGCGAGCGTCAAGCTGGCCGTCGAGCGGCTCGGCACGCGGTAAACGGTAGGGGTGCTCCATGAGTCCAGAGCCCGCGCCCGTTCCCTACCGTCAGATCGTCGCTGAGCTGGCCGCCCTCTGCGGCGCGGGGCGGACGGGCACGCTGTTCATGGCCACCACGGACAATCAGTCGGCGCGGATCGGGCTCACGCAGGGCGAGATCACCTCACTCGTGTTCCGCAACCAGCGCGGGCTCGAGGCCCTCGATCATCTGCGCAAGATCGTGGCGGCCCGCATCAACTTCACCGATGCCGTGATGGACCGTGGCGTCCGGGGCGACCTGCCCGCCACCTCCGACCTTCTGAGCATCCTGGGCGCTGAGGAGCCGCCCGCGGTGGCGCCGACCCGTCCCGCGCCCCTTGCCGCGCCACCCACCGCCCCCGCTCAGCCCCCTTCCCCTTCCGCGGCGGATGCGCAGCTCGCAAGGGTACAGGCCGTGATCGAGATGGAGCTGACGGAGTATCTCGGGCCGATGGCCGTGGTGATCTGCCGCGAGCATGTCGCCCGCGCGGCCGCGACGGGCCCGCCGCACGACGTGCGTCAGATCGTCGAGGCGGTGGCCCGCGAGATCGGCGATCGCCCCAAGGAAGAGCGCTTCCGCCAGCTGGTCCTCGCCAGGCTGCGCGAGCGCTAAGCAGGCGGCTGAAAAAGGCCCATCTGCTTCGTTGGCGCCCTCGACCGCAGGCTCAACGTACAGAGAGTACGCCTCGCCTGCGGATCAACTCAGCTCTCGTCTCGCGACGGCCAGGGGCCGCCGCTCAACTCGAACGGCGGGTCGCCGCCTCGCATCTGGACCTTTTTGAGCCGCCTGCCAGGTTTATCGTCACTCGCTAGCCGCGGGTCAGCGGCTTGTAGCGCAGGCGGTGCGGCTGCTCGGCGGCGGCGCCCAGCCGCTTCTTCCGGTCGGCTTCGTAGTCCTGGTAGTTGCCCTCGAACCACTCGGCGTGGCTGTCACCCTCGAAGGCGAGCATGTGCGTGGCGATGCGGTCGAGGAACCAGCGGTCGTGGCTGATGACGACGGCGCAACCCGCGAAGGCCAGGAGCGCGTCCTCGAGGGCGCGGAGGGTGTCCACGTCGAGGTCGTTGGTCGGCTCGTCCAGCAAGAGCAGATTGCCGCCGGCCTGGAGCAGCTTGGCCATGTGCAGGCGGTTCCGCTCGCCGCCCGACAGATCGCCCACCTTCTTCTGCTGATCGCTGCCCTTGAAGTTGAAGGAGGCGACGTAGGCGCGCGAGGCCATCTGGCGGGTCCCCAGCGTGAGCTGCTCGGCGCCGCCCGAGATCTCCTCCCACACGTTCTTCCGGGGATCGAGCGTGTCGCGGCTCTGGTCCACGTGGGCCAGACGCACCGTCTCCCCGACGCGCAGCGAGCCCTTGTCCGGCTTCTCCTGACCCGTGATCATCCGGAAGAGCGTGGTCTTGCCCGCGCCGTTGGCGCCGATGATGCCGACGATGCCCCCGCGCGGGAGGCTGAAGGTCAGGTCGTCGATGAGGAGCCGATCGCCATAGCCCTTGGAGAGATGCTCGGCCTGCACGACCACGTCGCCCAGGCGCGGTCCCGGCGGAATGACGATCTCGGCCGCGCCGTCGCGCTCCTTGCCGCCCTCCGCGAGGAGCGTCTCGTAGGCCTGCAGGCGCGCCTTGGACTTGGCCTGGCGCGCCCGCGGCGACATGCGCACCCATTCGAGCTCGTGCTCGAGCGTCCGCTGACGCGCGGATTCCTGCTTCTCCTCTTGGGCCAGACGCTGCTTCTTCTGATCGAGCCAGGAGGAGTAGTTGCCCTCCCACGGGATCCCGGCGCCCCGGTCGAGCTCGAGGATCCAGCCGGCCACATTGTCGAGGAAATAGCGGTCGTGGGTGATGGCGACGACGGTGCCCGGGTAGTCCTTGAGGAAGCGCTCGAGCCAGGCCACGCTCTCGGCGTCAAGGTGATTGGTGGGCTCGTCGAGCAGCAGCATGTCGGGCCTGGAGAGGAGGAGTCGGCAGAGGGCCACGCGCCGGACCTCGCCGCCCGACAGGGTCGCCACCTCCGCTTCGCCGGGCGGGCAGCGGAGCGCGTCCATGGCGATCTCGACGGTGCGGTCGAGATCCCATCCCCCCACCGCCTCGATGGCGTCCTGCACGCGCGCCTGGTCCTCCAGCAGCTTTTCCATCTCCGCGGGATCCATAGGCTCGGCCAGACGGGCATTGATCTCGTCGAAGCGCGTGAGGAGCCCGCGTACCTCGGCCACGCCCTCCTCGACATTCCCTCGCACGTCCTTGTCCGGATCGAGCCGAGGCTCTTGAGGCAGGTGGCCGATGCGGACGCCGTCGGCCGGCTTGGCCTCCCCCAGAAAATCCTGGTCCACGCCGGCCATGATCCTGAGCAACGTGCTCTTGCCCGCGCCATTGGCGCCCAGCACGCCGATCTTGGCCCCCGGATAGAAGGAGAGCCAGATACCCTTCAAGATCTCCCGCTTGGGCGGGACGATCTTGCGGAGGTCTTTCATGATGAAGATGAACTGAGGGGCCATGGGGTCTGGATTATACCGGGCGGTCGCGGGATTTCATTGACAAACTACCCCGCCCTCCCTATAAACGAGCCCACCATCAGACTGGCAATGACGCCCGCGTCCACCTCGTCCATCCTCGCCGTCCAGGACCTTACGATGCGCTTCGGCGGAATCGTGGCGCTCGACGGCGTCTCCTTCGCCATGGATTCGGGCCAGATCGTGGGCTTGATCGGGCCCAACGGGGCCGGCAAGACCACGCTCTTCAACTGCCTGGGGAGGCTGTACACGCCTCAGCACGGCGATATTCTCTTCGAGGGCCGCTCGATCACGGCCGCCACCCCGCACGGGATCGCCGAGCTCGGCATCGGCCGGACCTTCCAGAACCTCGCGCTCTTCACGACCATGAGCGTGCTCGACAATGTGCTGGTGGGCGTCCACAGCCGCACGCGGAGCGATTTCGCGAGCAATGCTCTCAAGCTGCCGTGGGTGGGGCGGGAGGAGCGCGAGGCGCGGGAGATCGCCCGCGAGGTGATCGCCTTTCTCGACCTCGACGACGTGGCGGGGCACCCGGCGGCGGGGCTGTCCTTCGGCACCCTCAAGCGGGTGGAGCTCGCGCGCGCGCTGGCCGGCCGCCCCAAGCTTCTCCTCCTCGACGAGCCGGCGGGCGGGCTCAACCACGAGGAGGTGGCGACGCTCGCGGAGCTCCTGCGGACGATCCGCGATGCCCGCGGCATTACCGTCCTGCTCGTCGAGCACCACATGAGCCTGGTCATGCAGGTGTCGGACAATGTCGTCGTGCTCGACTTCGGCCGCAAGATTGCCGAGGGGCCGCCCACGCAAATCCAGCGTAACCCCGACGTGATCAAGGCGTACCTCGGAGAGTGAAGCCCCATGCCCACGCTGCTCGAAGCTGAGAACCTGGAGGCCTCCTACGGCTGGACCAAGGTCCTCCACGGGCTCCGCTTCACGGTGGAGTCCGGCGGTATCACGACCATACTAGGCGCCAACGGCGCGGGGAAAACGACCACGCTGCGCGCGGTGTGCGGCATGGTCAAGACGGCCGGGAGCGTGCGCTTCGAAGGCAAACGCATAGACGGCAAGGCGACCGAGGAGATCGTCCGGCTCGGGATCGCGCACACTCCCGAAGGGCGCGGCACTTTCATGAACCTCACCGTGCAGGAGAACCTGCGGCTGGGCGCCTATGTCCGGAAGGACCGAGCCGGCCTCGCCGCCGACTTCGACCGCGTCTATCAGTACTTCCCCGTCCTCGCCCAGCGCCAGGGCCAGCAGGCGGGCACGCTCTCGGGCGGCGAACAACAGATGCTCGCGGTGGCGCGCGGTCTCATGTCGCGCCCGCGCCTCTTGCTCCTGGACGAGCCGTCGCTCGGGCTCGCGCCGCTCGTGGTGAGAGAGATCTTCCGCATCGTGCGGACCATCAATCGGGAGGAAGGCGTGAGCGTGCTGCTCGTCGAGCAGAACGCCGCCCTCGCTCTCGATCTGGCGGACCACGCCTATCTCCTCGAGACCGGCCGCGTCGTCATGTCTGGTCCGTCGGCAGACCTGCGCCGGAACGAGTCCGTGCGCCGCTCCTATCTCGGCTACTGACCGTCCGTGGACATTCTTATTCAGCAAGTGGTGTCGGGACTGGCCACGGGTGGCATCTACGCGAGTCTGGCCCTGGCTCTGGTCATGATCTACCAGGCGACGGATGTGGTGAACTTCGCCCAGGGCGAGATGGCGATGTTCAGCACCTACCTCTGCTGGTCGCTGCTCCAGGCGGGGCTGCCCTACTGGGTCGCCTTCTTCGCGACCCTCGTCATCGCCTTCGTGGGCGGCGTGCTCATCGAGCGCATCGTGATCCGGCCCGTG
Source organism: Candidatus Methylomirabilota bacterium (assembly GCA_036002485.1). Classification (NCBI taxonomy): domain Bacteria; phylum Methylomirabilota (SeqCode); species Candidatus Methylomirabilota bacterium. The sequence continues at coordinate 9,797 of DASYTI010000024.1, forward strand.
GAGAACGCCCCCATCCTCACCATCGTGATCGTGTGTATCGGCCTCCTCGTCATCCTCAACAGCGTGGCGGGCTGGATCTACACCTATATCCAGAAGCCCTTCCCGAGCCCTTTCCCGGGCAAGCCCATCAAGTTCGGCAACATCGTCTTCGGCGCCCACGACCTGGGCGAGATCGGCCTCACCCTGGGCGTCCTGCTGCTGCTCTTCCTCTTCTTCCGCTACACCACGCTGGGGCTTGCCATGCGGGCGGCGGCGCAAAATCCGACGTCGAGCCGTCTCGTGGGCATCCGCGTCGGCTGGATGCTGGCACTTGGCTGGGGACTGGCCGCGACGTTCGGGGCGGTGGCGGGCATGATGATCGCCCCCATCGTCTTCCTCGATCCCTACATGATGTTCGGCATCCAGATCTACGCCTTCGCGGCGGCGACGGTGGGCGGGTTCACGAGCCCCCTGGGCGCGGTGGTGGGAGGGCTCCTCGTCGGGGTGACCGAGAACCTGGTCGGGACCTATGTGACCTTCATCGGGACGGAGCTCAAGCTGACGGTGGCGCTCGCCATGATCATCATCGTGCTGCTCGTGCGGCCGAGCGGCCTCTTCGGCCGCTCCTTCGTCAGGAGGGTCTAGCCGGTGGGGCGCGGCAGCGGCGCGGCGGTCAAGAACGCGGGCCTCGTGCTCATCCTGCTCCTGGCCGGTTTGCTCCCCTTCGCCCTCAGCGGGTTCCGCCTCTTCCAGTTCACCCAGGTCTACATCTATGCCATTGCCCTCCTCGGCCTCAACATCCTGACCGGCTACAACGGACAGATCTCCCTCGGCCACAGCGCCTTCTATGCGATCGGCGCCTATACCACGGCCATCATGATCGACAAGTGGAACATCGGCTATGGCTGGACCATCCCCGCCGCCGGCGTCCTCTGCCTCGTGGTCGGCTTCCTCTTCGGGCGGCCCGCCCTCCGGCTCGAGGGTCTCTACCTGGCCCTGGCCACCTTCGCGCTGGCCCTGGCCGCGCCACAGATCCTGAAATACTTCGAGCACTGGACGGGCGGCTCGCAGGGCATCGTGCTGTCCAAGCCCAAGGCGCCATTCCGGCTGCCCCTCAGCGAGGACCAGTGGCTCTACTTCTTGACTCTCGCCGTCCTAATCGTGCTCTTCGTCCTGGCGGCAAACCTGCTGCGAAGCCGCACGGGCCGGGCTATCGTGGCCATCAGGGACAACCACATCGCCGCCGAGGCCATGGGCATCAACAGCGCGCTCTACAAGTCGGTCGTCTTCGGCGTGAGCGCCGCCTATACCGGGGTGGCGGGGGCGCTCAGCGGCATCACCATCGCCTTCGTCGCCCCCGACTCCTTCAATGTCTTCCTGTCCATCACGCTCCTGACGGGCGTGGTCATCGGGGGTCTGGCCACCATCTCGGGCGCCATCTTCGGCGCCCTGTTCATCCAGTTCGTGCCAAACTGGGCCCAGGACATCTCCAAGGCGGCCCCGGGGGCCATCTTTGGCGTCTTCCTCATCGCCTTCATGTACGTGATGCCGCACGGGATAGCCGGCTTTCTCCGGCTGGCCTGGATCCGGATGACGAGGCCGGCGGTTACAGGAACGAAGGCGGAGGCGAAAATCCAGTGACACAAAAGGCCACAATCAACCTGAACGGGAGGACATTCATGGGTCTGACGAAGCGAGTCGTAGCGCTCCTTCTCGCGCTCGGCGTGGTGACCGCGGCCGGTGTCGGCGTGGCCGCCGCCCAGACGGTGGTGGGCGTCACCGCCACCGAGATCAAGATCGGCAATACCAACCCCTACAGCGGGCCCGCCTCCGCCTACGGCACCATCGGCAAGGCCCTCGGCGCCTACTTCAAGAAGGTCAATGATGAGGGCGGGATCAACGGCCGCAAGATTAACTACATCACCTACGACGACGCCTACAGCCCGCCCAAGACCGTGGAGATGATCCGGCGGCTCGTCGAGCAGGACCAGGTCGCCTTCGTCTTCCAGACGCTGGGAACGCCGACCAACAGCGCCATTCACAAGTACATGAACGAAAAGAAGGTGCCCCACCTCTTCGTGGCCACCGGCGCCACCAAGTGGAACGACCCCAAGACCTTCCCTTGGACCATGGGCTTCCAGCCCAACTATCAGACGGAGGGCAAGATCTACGCGGCCTATATCCTGAAGAACGTGCCCGACGCCAAGGTCGGCATCTTGTATCAGAATGACGACTACGGCAAGGATTACGTCAAGGGATTCAAGGATGGCCTGGGCGACGCCGCCAAGAAGCTCATCGTCCTCGAGCAGAGCCACGAGGTCACCGATCCGACCATCGATTCCCAGATCGTCAACCTGAAGAACAGCGGGGCCAATGTCTTCTTCAACGTCACCATCCCGAAGTTCGCCGTGCAGGCCATCAAGAAGTCCCACGACATCGGCTGGAAGCCGCTGCATTTCCTGAACAACGTGTCGAGCTCGCTGGGCACCGTGCTCAAGCCGGCCGGGCTTGATGCCTCCAAGGGCTTGATCACCGCGCTCTATATGAAGGAGATCACCGACCCGCAGTGGAAGAACGACAAGGGCTTCCTGGAATGGATCGCGTGGATGAAGAAGTACTACCCCGAGGGGGCGCTCGACGACCAGGCCAACGGGTACGCCTACAACGTCGCCATCCTGATGACGCAGACGCTCAAGCAATGCGGCAACGACCTGTCGCGGGAGAACATCATGCGCCAGGCGGCGAATCTCAAGAACGTGGAGCTGCCCCTGCTCCTGCCCGGTATCAAGGTCAATACGAGCGCGAGCGACTTCGCGCCCATCGAGCAGGAGCAGCTCGCCAAGTTCGACGGGGAGCGCTGGGCCGTCTTCGGCGAACTGGTAGACGCCAGCAAGAAGTAAGGGCGGCCTCGGAAACGACAACGGCCGGCGGGTCGACCCGCCGGCCGTCTTCCTTTTCCGAGCGCTACTGGCCGGAACTACTGGAGTCGCGGCTGGCCGGTCGGCCCGGGGGTGCTTCCTGGACGACGAGCTCCAGGGAGAACTGTGGCGTGACCGAGGCGGGCGCCGAGTACGGCAGCACATCGGTGCCTTCGTATCCACCGCTCGAGTTCTGCCAGCACATCTGCGGCACGCCGTCCATCGCTCCGCAGGGCAGTCCCATGGGCACCGGTCCGCGCTTCTTTTCAGCCTCGTAGGCGCCGGCAGTGACCAGCGTGCTCACCGCGCCCAGGAGAAGCTGCGCGCCGCTGATGATCAGGCTGAGCGTCATGGGATCGACCTGGGCACGGGCGGGGGCGGCCAGCGACAGAACCAGCGCCCCCGCTACCAGCAAGCTCACGAGCCGCGAAACCACCCTCACTCTCATGGTCGCCCTACTATACGCCCGGGGTTCGCCAAAGGAATAGTCAAAAGTGGGCGGGGTGGGCGCTCAGGTGACTCAGGCGGTTCGGGGAGTGACAAAACCCCGCCCACTCAGCCGCCGCCCTGCCCTGAGGAGGGCGACGGCCAGCGCCGAGCGCAGCCCGCGCGGGTGCCTCCGCAGCGACCCCAGCAGCCGACTCCGCGCCGCGTCCGCGCGGAGCTGATCCAGCTTGCTCTCCACGAATCGTTCCAGCACATAAGTATTCATGTCCATGGTGCAATCCTCCTGGCTCAGGCCGCGAGCGGGGTGCCGGCGGTGCCGCGCGGTGACGTGATCGTGCGTGCGGCGCGCGGCCCCACGCCCGCGGGGTCGGGCGAGAGAACGATCTCCAATGGCTCGGCGGCGTGCTCTTCCGAGAAGTGCTCGCCCGTCACCCGCAGGATGGCCGCAACGGCGGCGGGTCGGTCGAGGGGCACGGCCATGGAGACTTGCCACCCGCCGCCGATCCGCTGGCGCACCGTGGGAGCGGCGGCGGCGCCCAGCTCGCGGTGGATGGCATCGGTGAGCGCGATCTGCCGGAGCCACACGCGCTCGCGCCTCTCTTGTAGATGCTCGGCAAGGACGAGCAGCCCGCTTATCGCGAGAAACGGAGCCAGCAAAACTGTCAGAGCGGTAAACAGGGTCATCATGGTCGCCCTCCTTTTCCACTCCTGAGACACCGGAGGCGCGCGGGTGTGAAACGCGCGAGAAACTGTCTTTCGAGATGAGGGGCGGCCGAGCTGCCGCAGGCACGAGCGTGTGGCAGTTCGAGGTAAGCACCGACGGTGCGAGCCGAGTGCTGAGTAGATCGCGAGGGCTGAAAGGAGGCGAGAGAAGCTAGGAGGACAGCGGGTGGAGATCGGGCCGGCAGCTCGTGCAGGGCGTGAGGCCCACCGCTTCGGCGTGCCCGCGCGAGCCAAAGAGCGTGAGCCCGGCCAGAGACTGCCGAGACAGCGACCCACAAGTGGGCACGCAGTACTCCGAATCCGCCCCGGCCCGAACGTACATGTGGTCGCGCTCGATCTTGCGGGCGCGGACAGCCACCGGCACCCCCTCGAGCGAGAGCAAGGTCCGCTTGAGCGAGATCTTGTTGCCGGCATATCCGGTCAGATCGCCGCCATTGCCGATCACCCGATGGCACGGGATGACGATGGGCACGGGATTGCGCCGCAGCGCCTGGGCCACCGCCCGCACTGCCGAAGGCGTGCCGATGCGTTGGGCGATCCCGGCATAGGAGGTCACCGCGCCATACGGCAGCTCGGCCGTGGCCGTGAGCACGCGTCGCTGGAAATCGCTCCGGACCCAGCGGAGGTCGAGCGGCCAGTCGAGGCGGGTGCGTCGATGGTCCAGGTACTCGAGGAGCTCCTGGTACACCGCCTCCACACCGGCCTTGTCCTCTCGCATCTCACCCCCGGCCAGGCGGGCCAGGTGCGACGTGGCCGCGCTCTCCGACTCCAGATACTCGACGAGCGAGATCCCCAGCTCGGATCGGGCAATGAGAATCTTCCCGAGCGGCGAGGAGAAGATGCCGTAGGCGACCATACGCGCGCGGATATCGGCCAGGCGCGCCTCGAGCTCAGCGCGCGAGAGGGCCGGGTCAGCTCCCGGCAGAGGCGCGCGGCGAAGGTCTGTCACCATGCCCTCGAGCACTCGGTAACGCTCGAGCTCGTCGCGACAGTCGCGGCACACCGCGAGGTGCCGCTCGACCACGCGCGTGGCCACGGGCGCGGCCTCGCCGGCGGCCACCGCGACCAGATCGCGCTCGATCTCACGACAGGTCGGGTTCGCGGCACTCATGGCTGGGGCTCCGTGGGGACGACCGCGAGGTCATTCAGTCCGCGCCGGATCTTCCGGAGGGCTTGAAAGACGTGGGCGCGGGCGCTTTCCGCCGAGCAGTGGAGGCTCTCGGCGATGGCATCGTACTCGAGCTCGTGGACCTTTCGCAGGGTGAAGGCGAGGCGCTGCTTGAGGGGCAGCGCGGCCACGATCCGGTCGAGCTGGGCGCTGACCTGATTCACGATAGCCTCGCCCTCGGGCCAAGCGGGACCCCGCTCCGAGGCGCCCGCCGCGGCCACGGCCATGGCCTGCCGCCGCCGCTTCTCCGCGCGATAGTGGTTCCGACAGAGGTTGGTGGCGATGGTGAAAAGCCAGGCCCGCACGTTGGCATCCGCAGGCAGCGCTTGATAGGCCTTGTATGCTCGCACAAAGGTCTCCTGTGACAGGTCGTCGGCATCCCCGTTGCGCGAGGTGGCGCGGACGAGATACCGGTGTATCTCGGCGTGATGCGCCGCCACGACCGCCTCGAAGGGATCCCCCGTCATACTCTTGACCATGAGACACCGTAGCCCGCCAATTGTGAAATCGCGAGAGGCGAAATGGCCAGGTCGGCCCCCCGGTACTGGGTCAAGTTGCGAGCCAGACGAGGCCCGAGGGAGCCAGCGGCGCGAGGCGTACCTGTATGTACGTTGAGCGTCGCTGGCGACCGAGAACGTGGCATTTCGAGCTGAGCGGCCCGGCCGCGAGGTGAGAGCTGAGTTGATATGGCGAAGCAAATTGGCCCAGTACCCCCCCGCGGTAGCAAGACCCTGGCCCCTCCGGTACCGTTATGGCCATGGCCGCCCAGGACCCGCGCCCGACCACTCTCATGACCTGGCGGCTTCACCGCGAGGTCGTGCTGTTGGCCGGCTGGGGCCGAGCCATCCTGCTCCAGCTCGCCCATCCGCTGGTGGCCCAGGGAGTGGCCGACCACAGCGGCTTCGCCACGCAACCGCGAGGACACGTGAAGCGGCTCAAACGCACGCTTCGAGCCATGCTCGCTCTGACCTTTGGCACGCCCCAAGAGGCCGAGACGGCCGCGGCGGGGATCAACCGCATCCACGATCGAGTGCACGGCCGCCTCGCCGAGGCCGCCGGCGCCTTCGCGCCCGGCACTGCATACAGCGCTCACGATCCCGCGCTGCTCGCCTGGGTCCACGCGACCCTGATCGACAGCTTTCTCCTCACCTACGAGCGTTTCGTCGCGCCGTTGACGCCGGCCGAGCGTGATCGGTACTGCCTCGAAGCCCTCAGCGGCGGACCCCTCCTGGGTATCCCGCCGGGGGTCTTGCCGGGAAGCGCCGCCGAGCTCTCGTCGTACATGGAGCGAATGGCGGCCAGCGGCGAGATTGCCGTCACCAACACCGCCCGGGGACTCGCGCGCCACGTGCTCGCGCCGCGCGGGTCGTGGCCGCTGCGCCCGTTCCTGGCGCTGGCTCGGCTCCCCGCCGTGGGCTTGCTGCCGCCGGCGATTCGCCACGCCTACGGCTTCGGGTGGACGGCGGGCCAGGAACGGCGGCTGGCCATGCTGAGCGCCATCGTGCGCCACGCCTTGCCGATCGCCTCGCCCGTCCTGCGCCACTGGCCCGCGGCGCGCCACGCGGAGACTCGGACGGCGGGCTAGGCGCTTGTCCAAGTAATTCTCCTGCCTTCGCGAGCAGGAATGTTCCGCTTCGAGCGCCGGCTTCGCCGACGCGGTTCTCAGATTGCTCGCCTCGGACGGCGGGGCCCCAGCCCCACGACGTCCTGCCGCTCGCACTGCGTCGGGGGGAGGCTTCGGAAGGGGGCGGAGCCCCCCTCCGAGCTACCCTAGGCGCCCGGAGCTTCGGGCGCGGTCCCGTCGGCCGGAGAGAAGTCTGCCCGCTCCGAGAGCGTCCCGGCCAGGGACGGCCCACCGAGAATCGTGGCGAGCTGTCGCGCGTCCTGGATGGGGCCGTGCTCGGCGCGGAACTTCAAGATGGCCTCGGCCTCACGCGGTCCAACCCCGGGCAGTTCCAGCAGCTCGAGGGGGTTGGCGAGATTCACGCGTACCTTGTTCGACATGGAGGCACCTCCCTGGGCAGAGGAAATTCTGGGGTCAGTCTAGGCCAGTGGCCAGGAGAGTCAAGGGGCGGCTCCTGGGCAGGTTCGGCCAGTCAAAGAGATTCTAGGAAGTGGTAATCTTGGGCCCGAATCGGATGAAGGTACACCCCATGGAGTGCCGGATATCCCGCGACTGGCGCCGATCGCCCCGACGTCGGTCGACGGCCACGGAGCGCAACGCTCGGCGCTGCTCTCGCGTGCGCCGCTCCGCGATGACCTTGACGCCGGAGACGGCAGCCATGCTCCGGGACAGATGATCGTAGAGGCCTTTGTCCTCATTCGCGACGACGATCAGGAGCTGGACGCCGGGGAAGGAGACGGACGGAAGCTGGGCGAGAAGCTGGGCCATATGATCCGGGCACAGGCCATGCGTCTCGCTCGGGTCGTCGAAGGGCTCTCGCTCTCCGAGGTCACCGGGTCGGCCTTGAGCTTTACACCACGCGCAGATCGCCCTCATTGTGGCCGCTTGCCTCACCGTTCGGCTTCGCCGGAATCCAGGGGCCTCAGCCAAACAGCCTGGGTCAGCCCTTCCAGGGCGAAGATTCTGGGTCTATGTCCGTCGCTTTCGCGCAGCGGCTAGGGGTGTGAGCAAGAAGAATTCCAGCCCGCAAACCGCGGGGCAAACCCCGGGAAACAGGACGATCAGGACGATTCTTCCTTGGGGAGACTCTCGAGTTGTAAAGAAAACCTACAGAAGGGGCGCGGGGCGGGGGCTCAGAACAGCGCGATGGGATTGACGGGAGAGCCCGTGACGTTCTTGAGCCGGAGCGGGGCGAGGGTGAGCAGGAACTCCCAGCGCTTGCGCGTGGTGCGGAGCTCGTCGTCCTTACCCCAGCGACCCCAGTTGGGACAGGGTGCGCATGTACTCACGCACCTGGGCCTCGGTCACAACGGGTGCTACCGGCGCGATGGCCGCGCGGCTATTTCAGCTCGCCGGAGTATATCTTCATCACCGTGGAGAGAAACTCGAGCGCGCGCGGCTTGGCCCGCTGGAAGGAGTTCCGTCCGATGATGGAGCCGAAGCCGCCGCCATCGCGGATGGCCCGGCACTCCTCGTAGATCGCCTCGTCGTTCTCCTTGGTGGCGCCGCCCGAGAAGATGACCACCCGCCGCCCGTCGAAGGCAGACTGGACGACGTGACGCACGCGCTCGGACAGCGTGGAGATCGCCACCCCGGTCTTCTCGTAGACCTTCTTGGCCTCGGGCTGCTCGATGTGCTGGGTGGGGGGCTTGACCTTGATGACATGGGCGCCCAGCTGAGCGGCGATCTGCGCGGCATAGGCGACCACGTCGATGGCCGTCTCGCCTTCCTTGCTGATATCGGAGCCCCGTGGATAGGACCAGACCACGGCCACCAGGCCATGGGCCTTGGCCTCTGCGATCATCTCGCGGCACTGCTGGTACATGATCTGCGCATGGGACGAGCCTGGGTAAATGGTGAAGCCGACGGCCACGCAGCCGAGCCGGAGCGCGTCCTTGACGGATCCCGTCACCGCCGAGAGCGGATCTTTCTCGTCGTGGAGGAGATCGTGGTTGTTGATCTTGAGAATGAGGGGGATCTCGCCCGCGAACTCCGCCGCGCCCGCCTCGATGAACCCGAGGGGCGCCGCATAGGCATTGCAGCCCGCCGCGATGGCGAGCTGGAAGTGGTACGTGGGGTCATAGCCGGGCGGATTGACGGCGAAGCTCCGGGCCGGCCCATGCTCGAAGCCCTGGTCGACGGGGAGGATGACGAGCCGGCCGGTGCCGGCCAGGCTCCCATGATTGAGCAGGCGGGCCAGGTTGGTGCGAGTGCCGGGACTGTCGCTGGCATACCAGGAGAGGATTTCGCGAACGCGGGCTTCCATAGCCGTGCCGTCCTTTCTCTCTGTTACCGGCGGTAGAATTCTTCGGCGAGCGCGACATCGTCGGGGCTCCCCACGATGATGGCCGCGCGCTGGTGATAGTCAGTGGCCTTGAGCTCGAGCACGCGCTCGGTGCCCGTGCTCGCGCGCCCCCCCGCTTGCTCGACAACCATGCCCATGGGCGCGACCTCGTAGAGGAGGCGAAGCTTGCCCTTGGGCTTGGTGGGATCGCTCATATCCGCAGGGTACATGAAGAGCCCACCGTCCAGCAGCGTCCGGTGCACGTCGGCGACCATGGCCCCCGAATAGCGCAGCGAATAGGGCCGCCCCGTGGCCTTGTCCGGGGTGCGGAGATACTCGACGAAGCCGCGCTGGCCCGGATGCCAGGTCGAGATGTTGCCCTCGTTGATCCCGTAGACCTTGCCCTTCTTGGGAATCCGGATATCCGGGTGGGTCAGGAAGAATGTGCCGCTCTCGCGATCCATGGTGAAGCCGTGCGTGCCCTGGCCCGCGGTGTAGACGAGCGCGGTGGCGGGCCCGTACATGACATAGCCGGCGGCCAGCTGGTCCGTCCCCGGCGTGAGCGCGGCGGGGCCGGCCGGATCCCAGCCGAGACTCGGCTTGACCGAGAAGATCGTCCCCACGGTGCCGTTGACATCCAGGTTGGAGGAGCCGTCGACAGGGTCACAGGCGACGACCACGCCCCGCGGGCCCTTGCCTTCGGGAATCTCGATGGGCTCGGGCGCCTCTTCGGAGACGAGGGCCGCGCACACGCCGCACTTGCGGAGCGTATCCAGCATGACGTCGTGGCCCCAGACATCGAGCTTCTTGACCTGATCGCCCGTGACATTGGTGCCGCCCGCCGCGCCCAGCCGGCCACGGAGGGCCGCGTGCGCGAGCTCATGGGCAATGGTGGAAGCGACGGCGGCGATGCAGGTGATGATGAGGGCGGTGCCGCGCGCCTGATCGGAGCCCAGCAAAATCTGCTGGCTGCCGAGATGCTCCTCGAGGCTCTGGCGCGTGGCGTTCATTTTTGGATGCTAAGCGATGCCCGCGTTTCAGTCAACCGCCCCTGGGATGGTATTCTTTGCGTCGTCATGATGATCTGGCGCGCCTTGCGCATCCGTTCACGACGGCGAGCGCTCCGCCTCTTGGCCGGCCTCACGGCGATGCTGCTCCTGGCATCATCCTGCTCGCAGGTGCCGCGCTATCAGGTGCTGCCCGGCCAGGGGCAAAGCAGCGAAACGCTCGACCGCGACCGCTACGAGTGCGCGCTCCAGGCGCAGAAGCAGACGAATTTTGATCCAGCCCGCGCGATGACCGCCGGTGCCCTGACCGGCCTGGTCGTGGGCGGCGCCCTCGGCGCGGGCCTGGGCGCGGCGGCCGGGATCAGCGGGGGCGTGGTCGGCACGGGCGCATCCTTCGGCGCCATCGCGGGCGGCACGACGGGCGCCATGCTGGGCGGCTCCTTCCTCCACGAGAAGGGTCTCAACGACACCCAGCGTGCCTTCTACGGCTGCCTGGCCGGCCGCGGCTACACCATCAAGTAAGGCGGCATTGGAGACGCCGCGCGGGTCTAGCCCCGCCCCCGGCCGCTGGCCGGCCCTCGCTCTCCTCTCCGCCGCCGAGCTGGGCGCGCTCTCGCTCTGGTTCAGCGCCTCGGCCGTCCTCCCCGCGCTCTCTCGTGAGTGGGCGCTCGGCGACGGGGGACGCGCGGGGCTCACCATCGCCGTCCAGGCCGGCTTTATCCTGGGCACGCTCGGCTCGGCGCTCGCCAATCTTCCCGACATCGTCTCGCCGCGCGCCCTCATGGGCTGGAGCGCGCTCGCCGGCGCGGCGCTCAATGGCGCGCTCGCCCTGTGGGTGGACAGCCTGGCCCCTGCCCTCGTGCTTCGCTTCGCCACGGGCCTCTGCATGGCCGGCGCCTATCCGCCCGCGATGAAGATCGTGGCCACGTGGTTCCGCGAGGCGCGCGGTCTGGCCATCGGCATCCTGGTGGGCGCCCTCACCGTGGGCTCGGCCGCGCCGCATCTGATTCGCGGCGTCACCGAGCTGCCGTGGCGCGGCACGCTCCTGGCCGCCTCGGTGATGGCCCTGGCCAGCGCGCTCGTGGTCTGGCGCTTCGTGCGCGAAGGCCCCGACCGCTTTCCCGCCGCGCGCTTCGATTTCCGCATGGCCGGCGCCGTCTTCCGCGAGCGCGGACCGCGGCTGGCCTGCTTCGGCTATTTCGGCCACATGTGGGAACTCTATGCCATGTGGACCTGGCTCGGCCTCTTTCTCGCCGCCAGCCTCGAGGCGCGCGGCGGCGGCAGCTACCTCGGCCTGTCGTCGCCCGCGGCCACCTTCGCCGCGATGGGAGCGGGCGGAGCTCTGGGCGCCTATGCGGGCGGCGCGCTCGCCGATCGCTGGGGGCGCACCACGCTGACCATGGCGGCCATGGCCCTCTCGGGACTCTGCGCTACCGTGATCGGACTCTCCTTCGGAGGCCCGCCCGCGCTCACCTTCGGGCTGGCCATGCTCTGGGGCGTCTCCGTCATCGCGGACTCGGCGCAGTTCTCGACCGCCGTCACGGAGCTCTCGCCCCCCGCCTATGTCGGCACCGCGCTCACGGCGCAGACGTGCGTCGGCTTCGCGCTGACCATGATCTCGATCTGGCTCATCCCGCCCGTGGTCGGGGCGGTGGGCTGGCGCTGGGCCTTTGTCTCCCTGGCCATAGGTCCAGCTCTGGGCGTGCTGGCCATGGCGCGGCTTCGCGCGCTGCCCGAGGCGCTCCGGCTGGCCGGCGGCCGGCGGTAGTTCCTTCCCGGGGAACCCTTTGGCCTCCTCCCTGCTTCTTAAGAGCGTGGACATGCATGTCGCGAGGACAATGATCGCGGGGAGCGTCTTGGCGCTGGCCTTGGCGGGAGGAGCCGCCGACGCCAACGCCCTCCCCGCCGCGAGCGTGAACGGGGCCGCTTCCGACTCAGTCCTGAGCCTGGACTGGCAGCCCGGTCAGACTCGCTCGGGCAAGCCGCTCATCACCGGGTATGTCCACACACACCAGGGCATGTCGGGCTACTGCAATATCCGCCTCTCCATCCAAACGCTCGACGCCCAGGGCAATGTCATCGCGAGCTACACCGGCTTTGTCCCCGGCTATGTGGGTGGCGATGACCACGTCTACTTCGAGGTGCCCATCAAGGTGGCGGGGCCCGCCTATCGGGTCTCGGCTGACTCGTGGCTCAAGTGCGGCGGCGGCGGATCATAGGGATTCGTGGCCACGCCGCCCTCGCCGCGGCCGTCTTCATGGTCTTGCTCGCCGCGGTCGCCCACGCCCAGATGGACGCCGGGCGCTTCCGCGTCGAGCTTCGAGTAGGTCAGTCGAAGAAGGGCGTTCCCGTTGTCTGGGGCTATCTCAACAACGACGGCAAAGGCGGCGTGGCCAATCCACGCTTGCTCGTCGAGACGCTCGATGCCCAGGGGCAGGTCATCGGCCAGGCTCAGGGCCAGGCGCTCGGCAACATGCTCGCCCGCGACCGGCTCTACTTCGAGGTGCCGATCCAGACGACCGGCGCGAGCTATCGTGTGCGCGTGCTGTCGTGGGATTCGTTCAGCACCGGGCAATGAAGGCCTGGCACCTCGGGGCGGCCATGGCGGTCGCGCTCCTGCTCATGGCCGGCGCGGGCAGGGTCGAGGCGCAGTTTGGCGCGACCCAGCCTCAGTTCCGCGTGGAATGGCAGGAAGGCAAGAGCAAGAAGGGCGCCCCCATCCTCGATGGCTATGTCTTCAATACCCGGCCCACGGGCGCCATCGACGTCCGCCTGCTCGTCGAGATCCTCGATGCCCAGGGCCAGGTCATCGGCCGGACCTACGGGGTGGTGCAGGGCTCCGTGAACGCCTTCGACCGCGTCTACTTCTACGTTCCTCTGCCCATGACCGGCGCCAGCTACCGCGTTTCCGTGTATTCCTTCGAGCTCAGGGGCGGCGGCGGCGCCGGAATGTAGCGGTTCTCTTCCTCGGGGCGCGCGCCCGGGTCAGTGAGGCGCGGCGAAGTACTTCTTCAGGAGCGGCTCCCACGCCGAGAGCGGCCGCGTGGGCCGGCCCGCGACCTTGGCCTCGTCGTCCCAGCGGCGGAGGCGCAGCGCGTCCGGCCACCACGGATGCGTGGCGACGTTCACGGCCTCGTCGGGCGTCATGATGCCTCCCTGGAGAGCCAGCGTGTGCTTCGAGCCCTTGGAGAGCGTGGCGTAGTAGCCAGGGTCGGCGGCGCAAAGATAGCGCTTGGCGTCGGCATGCGCCCGCACGAGAAAGGCCACGCGCTCGGGAACATACGGAGCGATCAGATCGCCGCCCGCCTCGTGGTGGCCGCGCACCTTCCCCGGGCGTGGCCCGCCCTCCACGAGCGTATCGCTGATCTCCTCCTGGGCCACCGCGTAGCGCCCCACGTCGTGGACCAGGCAGGCCAGGATCATCTGCTCGTCGCCGCCGGCCCCCGCGGCCAGCTCCGCGCACTGCAGCGCGTGCGCGAGCTCGGTCACCCGCTCCTTGCCATACTGTCGCGGCGCGGACCTGGTCATCGCCTCGATCAGCCGGTCGGCCATGGTGCTCATCGCGTGGAGTATACTCGGGCTCGGCGGTTCACATTTCTCTCAGGAAAAGGCATGTCGATCACGGTCAAGCCGATTCCGGACGGCCCCCTCATGGTGAAGGGCGAGTGCGAGGTCCTGGATGCCCAGGGCAATTCCCTCCCGGCCAAGACCGGCGACACTTTCCTCTGCCGCTGCGGTGCCTCGGGCAACAAGCCCTTCTGCGACGGCGGCCACAAGAGGATCGGCTTCAAGAGCGAGCGGGAAGGCGCCCCCTCCGGCGTGACCCGGCTCACGCGCTGCGATTCTTGAAGAACGAGTTCTTGAGAGCGATCTTGCCCTTGTCGAAGGTGAAGATATCGCAGCCGTTGACCTCGACCTTCTTGCCATCGGCCGTGGTGCCCGTGAAGAGCCACTCCGAGAGGCCGCGATGGCCGGCCACGAAGTGGCGCGCGTTGCCGAAATTCGCGTCGGGGAACATCTTGAACACCCGGGCGAACGCCTCGCGGACATTGTCGCGTCCCGCGTAGCGGGTGCCGCAGGCTTCCTTGCCTGCGGTGGTCTCGAAGACGCAGTCTTCGGACATGAAGGTCATGATGAAGTCGACGTCGTGACGGTTCCAGCCGTCGAAGAACGCTTCCAGGTCCTTGGTCACCATCGTCTCGTCTCCTCGCGATGTGATCGGACATGTCCCGCTCGATGCGCCTGACCATCGTCCCGAAGCGACAGTGAGTCAAGCGGTATTCTGGGTGGCCCCTTGTATGGGGCCGCGGGGACGGGATCGACCAGTTGTATAGCGCCCGCGCGCAAGAGGCAACGGTATGCCACGCGAGCGGGAACGTTCCGCTTCGAGCGCCGGCTTCGCCGGCGCAATCTGTCGGGGGGAGGTTCGGAAGGGGGCGAAGCCCCCCTCCGAGTTAGAGCGGCTGGAAGCGCGTGCGCCCGCCGGGGGCGACGATGCGCCCCGCCACCGGGAAATGAGCGGCGAGCACGATGACGTCGGCATCCGCGTGGCGCTCGAGAAAGCCGCGGCGGGTCTTGCGGGCGAGATCCGCATCAACGCAGAAGCGGCTGTTCCACGCGGGCTCGGCGACCTGGATGGGCCGGTGCATCATGTCGCCGGTGAAGATGGCCTCGCCCGCCGGGGTGGTCAGCCGCACGCACACATGGGCGGGCGTGTGGCCGGGGGCCGGCTCGAGCCGGAGCCGGTCGTCGATCACGTGGTCGCTCGCCACCAGGTCGGCCACGCCCGCCTCCACGACAGGAATCACGCTGTCGTCGATCAGGCCGAACTCTTCCCGGCCCGTCTCGCCCTCGCGCTTCCAGAACTCGAACTCCTCGCCCACGATGATGTAGCGGGCGCGCGGGAAGGTGGGCACCCACCGGCCGCCCTCGAGCCGCGTGTTCCACCCGACGTGATCCACATGCAGGTGCGTGCAGATCACCATGTCCACGCCCTCGGGCTTGACCCCGGCGGCGGCGAGGTCCGAGAGATACGTCCCCCGGCGCATGTGCCACGCCGGGACGCCGTTGCGCGGCTTGTCGTTGCCCACGCAGGTATCGATGACCACCGTGTGCCACGGCGTGCGCAGCACGTAGGACTGGATGCAGGCCTTGTGGACGCCCGTGGCAGGGTCGAGCAGCTCGGGTCCCATCCAGTCCCGCTGCGCGGCGATCCGCTCGGGCGTCGACTCCGGCAGCATGGCACCGATCTCGAAGGACGAGCGATCGAGCTCGACCACCTTGGTCACGGTGACGTCGCCGATCTTGAGCGCGGTCATTTCTTTTCCTCGGGGTCGGGCCCGACCATGGTCTCGGGCCGCACGACGCGGTCGAACTGCTCGGGGGTGACGTGGCCCAGCTCGAGGGCGGCCTCGCGCAGGGTCATCCCCTTGTGGTGGGCGTGCTTGGCGATCTCCGCCGCCTTGTCGTAGCCGATGTGGGGGGCAAGCGCGGTCACGAGCATGAGCGATTCGCCCACGTGGCGGCCGATCCGCTCGCGGTCGGGCTCGATGCCCTCCGCGCAGTGCTCGCGGAAGGAGTCGCACGCGTCGGCCAGGAGGAGAATCGAGCGCAGCACGTTGTGGATGATGAGCGGCTTGAAGACGTTCAGCTCGAAGTTGCCGGAGGCGCCGCCAATGGTCACGGCCACGTCGTTGCCGATCACCTGGGCGCAGACCATGGTCATGGCCTCGCTCTGAGTCGGATTGACCTTGCCGGGCATGATGCTGCTCCCGGGCTCGTTCTCGGGGATGCGCAGCTCCCCCAGCCCGGCGCGCGGACCCGAGGCGAGCCAGCGGACATCGTTGGCGATCTTCATCAGCGAGGTGGCCAGGGTCTTGAGCGCGCCGCTCGCGAACACGAGCGGCTCGTGGGAGGCCAGGGCCTGGAACTTGTTGGGCGCGCTCGTGAACGGCAGCCCGGTGAGGGCGGCCAGGCGCGCCGCCACCTTCTCCCCGAAGCCAGCGGGGGCATTGAGACCGGTGCCGACGGCGGTGCCGCCGATGGCCAGCGGATAGAGGAAGGGCAGCGTGGCGCGCATGGCGGCGAGACACTGGTCGAGCATGGCCACCCAGCCGGAGATCTCCTGCCCGAGAGTCAGCGGCGTGGCATCTTGAAGGTGTGTGCGGCCGATCTTGACGAGGTCGGCAAAGGCGCGCGCCTTGTCGTCGAGGACATGGCGGAGCCGCTCCACCGCGGGGATCAGCCGCCCGACGATCTCCTGCACCGCGGCCACGTGCATGGCCGTGGGGAACGTGTCGTTGGAGGACTGGGAGCGGTTGACGTGGTCATTCGGGTGCACGGGCTTCTTCGAGCCCATCTGGCCGCCCAGCAGCTCGATGGCCCGATTGCCGATCACCTCGTTGGCGTTCATGTTGCTCTGGGTGCCGCTGCCTGTCTGCCAGACCACCAACGGGAAGTGGTCGTCGAGCTTGCCCGCGATCACCTCGTCGGCGGCCTGCACGATGGCGGACGCGACGTCCTTGGGCAGGAGTCCGAGCTCGGCGTTCACCTCGGCGGCGGCGCGCTTGAGCAGGCCGAAGGCCCGGATCATCTCGGGCGGGAAGCGCTCTCCGGCGATCTTGAAGTGCTCGAGCGAGCGCTGGGTCTGCGCGCCCCAGTAGCGGTCCGCGGGCACCTCGACGGCGCCCATGCTGTCCGTCTCTCGTCTCGTCGTCATGTCACCTGGGCTCCTGCCGATCGAGTCAATGTGCGATTCCGCGCCCCTCACCCTGCCCTCTCCCCAGACGGGAGAGGAATTGAGGAGAGCTCTTGAAACGGATGTCCTGAAGCGAGATCAATTGGGTCACTCGATCACCTCGTCGGCTCGCAACAGCAGCGACGGTGGGATTGTGAGTCCGAGCGCCTTCGCAGTCCTGTTGTTGATGACCAACTCGAACCGCGTTGCCTGTCGCAGCGGCAACTCACTCGGCCGAGCGCCATCCAGGATTTTTGCGACCTGATCAGCCGCGGTCGTATAGATCTCGGATTGGGTCGCGCCGTAGGACATGAGACCGCCAGCGTCTACGAAAAAACGGAACGCATGCATCGTGGGCAAGCGGGCCTTGATGGCGAAGTCGGCGAGCTGCCGAGGCCGAGGATGAGAGCTGAGAACGACGTCGGGATACACGAGCAACGCGTCAGGACGCTCTTTCGCGATCATCGTGAGCTCTGGTAGCAGCTCTTCGGCGGCTGTCACCTGAGCCGCCTGCATTTTGATACCCAGACGCGGTGCGGCCTCCTGGGTCAGCTTGAACGCGTTGTGAGCAGCTTCAGGGTCATGAAGAAACATCACCCGCGAGACCTTGGGAACCGCCTCCTTGAGGAGTTGGAGGCGCTTCGGCATGAGCTCCGTCGTCATGCATGTAACACCTGTCAGATTTCCACCGGGCCGGGCGAGGTGTGTGACGTGCTCGAACGGGTCGCACGAGTAGACGACGAGCGGGGTAGTCTTCACGGTTCCGGCGACGATTCGCGCCGCCCTCGTGCCCATGGTGAACAGAACGTCGACCGGAACCTGCACGAGGTCAGCGGCCAACCCCGGCATCCGGTCGTATCGGCAATCTGCGAATCGCTGCTCGAAGATGAGGTTCTTCCCCTCGACGCAGCCTTGTTCCGCTAGGCGGGCCCGGAAAATATCGAAATGGGGGCGCCGAGGACCGGGGCCACAGACCTCCAGCCAGCCGACGCGCGATATCCCGGCAGCCCTTTGCGCCTCGAGCGAGGTCGGTATGGCGAGCAGGCTTACGCCGAGAGCAAGAACCGTCACCCCGATCCGCATACCCGTCCCGTTCATCTTCATGGCACGGCCTCCGAGCCCGCTGCCGGCTGCGTCCCGTTGGTGAGCGCCGCCCCTCACTTCTCGGAAACCCCTCTCCCCATAGGGAAGAAGGGTCTGACCGAGCGCCGCATAGCATAGCACCGCCGGCGTCAACGAGTCGGCCGCCACAGGAGCCGCGCGCCGAGCCCGAGGCCGACCACGCCGATGGCGGTCAGAAAGACCGCCTCGCCCGAAGGGCCGAGAAACCCGCAGATGAACGGCCCGAGGAAGGACGCGCCGTCCACGCCGACGCGATAGACGCCGGTGGTCCACGCGAGCCGGGCCAGCGGCGTGTGCTCGCGGATCACTCCGAGCGGCAGCATCCAGCCCGCCAGGGCCAACCCGAGACAGATGCAGCCGAAGGCGAACCACACGAGGGAGCCCAGCCCTACCCCGATGGCGCCGAACCCGAGCATCACGGCGACCGAGCCCAGCACGAGGCCGCGGCCGACGCGGTCGGCGAGACGCCCCACGGGAAGCAGCACGAGCAGATCGAGCGATTGCGCGGCGGCCAGCAGCCAGGAGATCCCCGTGCGCGAGAGGCCGAAGTCCCGGGCGCCCCGAATCGGCACCACGAACTGGCTCACCCCCGACCAGCCCAGCGCGAATATGATGCCCACCGCGAACATCAGCGCGATCACGCTCTTGCTGCCCGGCCGTTGACGGAGAGCCGTCGCGCGATCCGCGGGAGCAACCACGCGCTCGAACATCGGCGCCTTCGGGAACGCCCGCCGCATGGTCCGCGTCAACAGGAGCGGAATCAGGACGGGCGCGGAGCCGATGAGGAGGGAGATCTTCCATCCCCATGCGACGGGCACCAGGGCCACCGTGCCGAGACCGCCCAGGATACCGAGCATGCCGGCGAACTCGAAGATGTTGAGACGCACGGAAGCGTTGCGGCCGCGCTCGTCGATGAGGATCGCGCTCAGCCCGCCCACCATGGCCAGCGTGTGTGCCACCCCGAGGAGCAGGCGACCGGCGACGAGGAGCCAAAAGGGGCCGCCGCTCACGAGCAGGAGCAGTCCCGAGATGAGCACGAGCGGCGCCGCCACGAGCGCGGTGCCGAGCCGTCGTCCCACGAAGGCGCCCGTCGGCATGGCCGCGGCCATGCGGGCAAAGCCGAAGGCGCTGGCGAGGAGACCGATCTGCCAGTTGGCCAAGCCCTGTGTCCGGCTGATCTCGGGCAGCAGCGGGTTGAAGCCCCCGAGCCCGAAGGTATTGCAGAAGAGCAGGACGGAGAGCAGCCCGACCCGGGTACGCAGAAAGGGGCGGCCCGCGCCCCTCACTTAAAGGAGCGCTCGGTCCACCACGGATAGAAAGGGGGCATGTCCTGGCTGGGCTTGAGCGGGAAACGCGCCGGGCGCTTCTCGAGGAAAGCCGAGACGCCTTCGCGCGCATCCGCCGAGCGACCCGTCCAGTCCATGCCGCGCGAGTCGAGCCGGTGGGCCTCCATCGGATGGTCAGCGCCCAGGAGCTTCCACATCATCTGCCTGGCCAGGGCCACGGAGATGGCCGAGGTATTGTCAGCGATCTCGCGGCCCAGGGCCCGCGCCGCCGGCAGGAGCGCCTCGGGCGGCACCACGCGGCTCACCAGCCCGCTCCGGCACGCCTCCTCGGCATCGAAGACGCGTCCCGTATAGACCCATTCGGCCGCCTGCTGGATGCCCACGAGCCGCGGGAGAAACCAGGTGCTGCAGGCCTCGGGCACCACGCCGCGCCGTGAGAAGACGAAGCCCATGCGCGCGGCCGAGGAGGCGATCCTGATGTCCATGGCCAGCGTCACCGTGACGCCGAAGCCCACGGCCGGCCCATTGATGGCGGCAATGACGGGTTTCTTCATGTCGAAGATCCGAAGCGTCACGAGCCCGCCCCCGTCGCGGTGCTCGTGATCGACGTCCGGTCGTCCCCGCTCGGCGCCATCAAACGTCTTGGCCCCGCCGGACAGATCGGCGCCCGCGCAGAACGCGCGTCCGGCTCCCGTGACGATGACCGCGCGCACGGAGTCGTCCGCATCGGCGGCATCGAAGGCCGCGATGAGCTCGCCGATCATCACGCTGGTGACCGCGTTGAGCTTCTCGGGGCGATGGAGCGTCACCGTGGCGATGCCATCGGCCGCCTCGTAGCGGATCTGCTCGTAAGCCACGGGTCAGGAGGCGGTGGGCTTGTCGGCGTCGGCGACGCTGTCCTCCGCCTCGGCCCGCTTGAGCTTGCGGAAGACCGTCTTCGGGTCGATGCCGAGCTGCTTGGCGGTGAGGCTCCGGTTGCCCTTGTTCATGCGCAGCGTCTCCTCGAGCAGGCGCTCCTCCACCTCGGCCAGCGGAGTCCCCACGCGGATGGTGAAGACCCCGCCCGGGGTATCCCCCGGCGCGGCACCAGCGCTCTCGAGGTCGTCGCGCTTGAACATGACCGACCGCTCCGTGACATTGGCGGGCAGGTTCTCCACCTCGATGGCCGTGCCGCGGGCGAGCACCACCGCGCGCTCGATCACGTTCTCGAGCTCGCGGACATTGCCCGGCCACGCATAGGCCTCGAGGCAGCTCATGGCCCCGTCGGAGACGCCGTCGAGCCTGCGGTTGTTCTTGGCCGCGTAGAGGCGCAGGAAGTGCTGGGCGAGCACCGGGATGTCCTCGCGGCGATCCCGCAGGGGCGGCGTGGTGATGGTGATGACGTTGAGCCGGTAGAAGAGATCCTCGCGGAAGCGCTTGTCCCGCACGAGCTGCGTCAGGTCCTGGTTGGTGGCGGTGACGATGCGCACGTCGACGCGCAGCGTGCGCGTGCCGCCCACGCGCTCGAACTCGCCCTCCTGCAGCACGCGGAGGATCTTCGGCTGGGTGACGGGCGAGAGATCGGCGACCTCGTCGAGGAAGAGGGTGCCGCCGTCGGCCAGCTCGAAGCGACCCTCCTTGCGGGTCGCCGCGCCCGTGAAGGCGCCCTTCTCGTAGCCGAAGAGCTCGGACTCGAGCAGGGTCTCGGGCAGGGCGGCGCAGTTGACGGCGATGAAGGGCCCGTTTCGCCGCGGCGAGCGGTCATGGATGTCGCGCGCCGCCAGCTCCTTGCCGGTGCCGCTCTCGCCCTGGATGAGCACGCTGGCCGAGCTGTCGGCCACCTGCTCGACGAGGGTCATCATCTGCTTGAAGGCGTGGCTGACCCCGATGGCCCTGCCCTCGCGCAGCAGGTCGTCGAGGCGCTGCTGGAGGGCGCGGTTCTGCTGGATGAGCGAGCGCCGCTCGAGGGCCTGGCGAATCACGCGCACGAGCTGGGCGCGCTGGAGCGGCTTGGTCAGGAAGTCGATGGCACCGTCCTTCATGGCACGCACGGCTTCCTCCACGGTGCCGAAGGCGGTGAGGAGGATGACGTCGACGTCGGGCGCCGCCTCGCGCGCCTGCTTCAAGAGCTCGAGGCCAGTGAGGCCCGGCATCTTGAGATCGGAGAGCAGGAGGTCGATGCCGCCCTCGCGCAGCCGATCGAGGGCAGCCTGCCCGTCGGGCGCCAGCACCACGCCATAGCCCTCGCGCGTCAGCGTGCGCTCGAGGCTCTGGCGGACCGCGGGATCGTCATCGGCCACCAGCAGCATCGCCTGTTCAGCCATCCTCTCATCAGACATCCTGTGCCCTCTTGATCGGCAGCGTGGCCGTGAAAGTGGTCCCCTGCCCCGGCACGCTCTCCCATGTGAGCGTGCCGCCGTGCTGTTCGATGACCTGCCGCGATATATAGAGTCCCAGGCCCGTGCCCTGCGGCTTGGTGGTGAAGAACTGCTCGAAGAGCCGCTTGGCCACCTCGGGCCTGATGCCGGGGCCGCTGTCGATGATAGCGATCTCGGCGTGGTCGTCCACGCGGCGCGTGCTCACGGTGAGGCGCCCCTTGCCGCCGAGCGCCTCGAGACCATTCTTGACGAGGTTCAAGACGGCCTGGCGCAGCAGGGTGCGGTCGATGGCCATGGGCGGCAAGGCTTGATCGGTGGTCGTCTCGAGGACCGCGCCCTGGCGCGCGGCGAGCGGCCGGATGAACTCCACGAGCGCCGTCACCATCTCGTTGATCGAATCCTCCTCGTACTGGGGTCGGGGGAAGCGCGCGAAGGCCAGGTACTCCTCGGTCAGCGCGTCGAGGGCGCTGACCTGCTCGCGGATGGCCGAGACGAGGCTGCCCGCCTCCTCCATGTCCGGGCCCTGGCGCTCCTTGACGATATCCCCGACGAGCTCGGCGTTCAGCCCGATGGCCGCAATGGGATTGCGCACCTCGTGGGCCATCTTGAGAGACAGCCGTCCGACCGTGGCCATCCGCTCGGCCACCACCAGCTCGTCCTGGGCGGCCCGGAGGCGCGTGAGGGTGCCGGTCAGCTCGGCATTGAGCCGCTCGACCTCCACGCGGGCACGCCGCTCGCGATTGGCGGCCATGCCCACGGCCAGCGCGGGCAGGCCGACCAGCCCGATCAGGATGATCACGGCGTTCCACCCCACCCAGGGCGGCGTCAGCGCGGCCGCCGCGGCGTAGAGGAGCCCGGCCACGACCGCGCTCGCGAGACCGAGCCAGGGGCCGAAGTAATACGCGTTGACGGCGATGAGGGGGAAGAAGAGGAGGTAGAAGAGGCTGTCGTAGCCGCCCGTCAGGTAGAGGAGCGCGAAGATCAGGAGCAGGTCGACGGCGAGCGCCCCGCTGAACACCACGCTCGTCTTGCGCGGGCTCGGGTTGACGCTGACGAGGGCGAGGATGCCGACCTTGTAGGCGGCGAACCAGAAGACCAGAGAAGGCAGGTCGATGCGGAAGCGCGGCCGGAGGGCCAGGCCCAGGGTGGAGAGGCCGCCGACCATGACCACGGCCAGGAGCACGGCAAACACGCGCTCGTCGCGCTCGAGGAGACGAACGATGGCGGTCCAGGTCCGGCGCGCCGGGGTCGGCATGGCCTGTAGTTTATCTCAACCGGCGCCGCGGGCCCGATCCCTCTTGACGGCCCGTGGGCGAGCGGCTAGGGTCGGCGCCATGAGCTTCCTGGGATCCGCCATCCTCGCCTTCTGGGCCGACGTCGAGCCTGCCGGCGAAGCCGATTTCAACGACTGGCACACCCGCGAGCACATGCCCGAGCGCGTCGGGGTCCCCGGCTTTCTCCGCGGCCGTCGCTACGTGGCCGTCAAGGGGGCGCCCAAGTATTTCATGATGTACGAGACGGAAAGCCTCGGCACCCTGGCCAGCCCGGCCTATGTCGACCGGCTCAATAACCCCACGCCGTGGACGCGCAAGTCGCTGGCCATCTTCCGCAACTCCAACCGCACGGCCTGCCGCACGGTGGCTTCGGTGGGGCGCGGCATCGGCGGGGTCCTGGCCACGCTGCGCCTTGGCCCTCGAGTGGGACAGGAAAACGCGCTACGCCGCTGGCTGACCGAGGAGGCCTTCCCCAAGCTGGTGGAGCGGCCGGGCCTCTCGGGCGCCAATCTCTTCGAGGCGGATGTCGAGACGACCACCGTGAAGACCGAGGAGAAGAACATCCGCGACAAGCCCGACGAGCTGGCGCGCTGGGTGGTGCTGGTGGAGGGCATCGACACGGACATCGTCGAGCGCGCCTGCCGCGAGGTGCTGGACGCCAAGACCCTGGCCAGCCACGGGGCCGAGCCCGACCCCATCCTCGGCGTCTACCGGCTGCACTACATCCTTTAACGATAACGAGTGTCCTGTGCGCTATAGCCGGCCTTCCCAGCTTTTCACCCTGGTCGCTCTCGCCTGCCTCGTCCTCACCGTCGTCGCCGGCTGCGCCACGACCCAGGAGACCCCGCAGCAGGCCTACGTCTGGCAAATGGGCCGCATTTGCGACGCCAACTCTCCCTTCTGGCGCATGGAGCGGGTCGAGGCGGATGGCCGCTATTGGGTTCAAGGAGCCACGAACGCTCCTCCCGGGAGAAACGAATACTTGCAGTGCATGCAAGAGCAGTTCAAGAAGACACCCTACGGGACGTGGCTCAGGGAGCGTTCGGGCTCGCTCGAGTCCGCTCCCGTGGCCCCGTCTTCAAGTGGAAGCGTGACCTCCTCGACGGCCACGACCACTCAATCGCCGCTGGCCAAGGCCTCCGTCGGCCCGAGCGGAGAGCGCGCGCTCAAGCCCACCTGGACGGTGGGCGACCAGTGGTCCTATCGGTGGCAGAGCCCAGAGGGGAAAGGCACCTTCGTCTGGGTGGTGGATCGCTTCGACAACACGGATGGCATCGACTCGGTCGTGATCAAGAGCGGCTCCCGCGAGAGCTTCTACCGTCGCGAGGACGGCGCCCTCCGGCACTCCACCGTGAACGGCCGGGTGGAATCCCGCTATGATCCCCCGTTCCTCAGCTTGCCCTTCCCGCTCGAGGTGGGAAAGCAGTGGCATCCGGACTTCACGCACGAACGACCCACGGCACAGCGGACGACCGAGCTGCTCCTGGATTGCCGCGTCGAGGGCGAGGAGTCAGTGACGGTGCCGGCGGGGACGTTCCGGACGTTTCACGTGATCTGCAACAACCAGCGATCGAAACTGCTGAACTTCGAGCTCTGGTATGCCCCGGAAGTCGGTCACATGGTCAAGGAGCGCACGCGCTTCAGCTACGGGATTCGCGAGCGAGAGCTCACGGGATTCAAGTTCGCGGAAAGACCGCGGTAGCTCAGCGATCCCCCGCGCCCGAGGCTAGCCCAGCGCGGGGCGCTGGTGATGCCAGGAGGCGGCCTCCTGGTAGGCGTGCCCCACGCGAAGCAGCAGGGCCTCGTCGAAGGGCCGCCCTACGAGCTGGAAGGCGAGCGGCAGCCCTGCCTTCGAGAGGCCGCACGGCACCGACAGGGCGGGCAGCCCATAGGCATTGAAGGGCCGCGTGAGGCGCGAGAAGGCCGCCGCGCGCGTATTGAACTCATCGGCCGTCAGGGCCTTGAGGGGTTCGCGCGCCGGGGCAGGCTCGGGGATCGTCGGGGTCAGCAGCACGTCGACCTCGCCGAACACGTCGCGGATGAAGCCGCGCGTGAGGCGCGCGCGCAGGCGGAGGGCCTGCAGGTAGTCATAGGCCGAGATGCCAAAGCCCACCTCGAGGCGCGCCCGCACCATGGGTTGCAGCTCGTGCGGCCGCTCCCGGGCGATGCGCGCGTGCAGAGTGGAGGCCTCCGAGCGCGTGATCAGCATGGCGATGTCCAGGATGGTCTGCGGATCGGGCAGCTTCACCTCGGACACATGCGCCCCCAGCTCTTCGAGCAGGCGCCCCGTTTGGCGCACGCCCACGGCGATCTCGGCATCCACGCCCTGGAAGAAATAGTTCTCGGGCACCCCGACGCGCAGCCCCGCCACGCCGTCGTCAAGACGCGCCAGATAGTCCGGCACGGCGTGGCGGCTCGAGGTCTCATCGGCGCGATCGCGCCCGGCGATCACCTGGAGCAGGATGGCCACGTCGCGCGCCGTCCACGCCATGGGCCCGATATGGTCCATGGACCAGGACAGCGGCATGGCCCCCGCGCGGCTCACGCGGCCATAGGTCGGCTTGAGGCCGACGATGCCGCAGCAGGCCGCGGGCAGGCGGATGGAGCCGCCCGTGTCGGTGCCCAGCGCCCCCAGGAAGAAGCCCGCGGCCACCCCCGCCCCCGAGCCGCTGGACGAGCCGCCGGCGCAATGCCCCGCCCGCCAGGGATTGTCCACGTCGCCGTGATGGGCGTTGTCGCCATAGGGGCCCATGGCCAGCTCGGTCATGTTGAGCTTGCCCAGGCTGATGGCGCCGGCATCGAGCAGACGCCGGGCCGCCGTGCACTCCTGCGGCGAGCTGAAGTACTCGGCCGTCTTAGTGCCGCAGGAGGTCGGCAGGCCTTTCAGATGGCAGAGATCCTTGAAGGCCACCGGCACCCCGTGCAGCGGCCCGCGCCAGCGCCCCGCCGCGCCATCGGCCTCGAGCGTGTGTGCCGCGCCGAGGGCCCCGGACTCATCCAGGCGGATGAAGGCCCGCATCCGCGTGTCGAGCCGTCGCACGCGATCCAGACAGCTTCCCACCGCCTCGACGGGCGACATGCGCCGCGTGCGGATGGCCGCGGCAATGGTGACGAGGCTGCGCTCACTCATCGCCGGTCTTGGGGGCGCCCTCTTCCAGCGCGGCCTCGAAGCCGGCCGGCTCCTCGGCAAGCGCCAGCTCGCCCGCCAGCCGCTCGATGATGCCGGCCAGGTGCGCCAGCTCGGCCTGCCGGGGCTGCCGCTCGCTCATCGAGGATCCTCCGAGGCCCAGCCCCTGGGCGTAGATGCGAGGCCAAGCCGGGGCGAACCTAACACGCCGCGCAATCGAGGCGCAACCAGGCAGCCCTGCGCGATGGCGATGTGCTAGCCTTGGCCCGAACAGAGCGCCGGCGCCGGTGACGCGGCCGGGTGTCGGCGAGGTTCGACCACGAGACGCACGAGAGGTGGCCGAGGGTGAGGAAGCCTCGCAGATGACGCGCGACGAGTGGCTGGTCCTCGCCATCGCCGCCGCCGATGATCCCGGCATCGCCCCCATCCAGTTGCAGCAGAGCCTGTTCCTCTTCAATCTGAAGCGCGAGAAAGACTCCGGCCCCGACTTCTACGAGTTCGAGCCGCACAACTATGGCTCCGCCGCCAAAGAGGCCGAGGGCCCATTCTCCCAGGAGCTCTACGCCGACCTGGACGCCCTGGTCGACGAAGGGCTGGTCAGCAAGACCTGGCAGCCCGGCGAGGCCTGCTCGCTCTTCCGCCCCACCGAGATCGGGCACGCCTGGGTCAAGGACCTGCGCCGCCAGGCCAAGAAGGACGCCCTGTCCTATCTGGAAGAGGCCGTGGCCTGGGTGGGGCAGCAGAGCGCCTACGAGTCCGTGCACAAGACGGCGACCATCCGCATCATCGGCTGACGTCCCGCGCCGGGTAGCAGTCTGGCTCGCCACACTATCGTTCGCGCAGACTCTCCCGAGCGTGGCGAATCAGCGGACTCAGGAAGAATTCGATGAGCCGGCGCTGTCCCGTCTTGATCTCGACGCTCACGGACATTCCGGCCAGCAGGGGCGTCGCCGGCCCATCCACAACGATGGCAGACCGATCCAGGCTGGCCCGGGCCGCGTAGACGAGCCCGACCTTGTCCACCTGCACGGCGTCCCGGGAAACGACGAGAATCCTTCCCGGCACAGTTCCGTATGTTGTGAAGGGAAAGGTGTCGATCTTGACCTCTACCGGCTGGCCGGAGCTGACGAAGCCCACGTCCTTGTTCTCGATCCATGCTTCTACCTCGAGGGGATGGTCGTGCGGCACGATCACCATCAGCTGTTGCGCCGGCGTGACCACTCCGCCGACGGTATGCACGGCCATCTGCTGAATCACGCCAGCGATAGGTGAAGCAAGTCGCTGGATGGCCGTTCGTTGGGAAGCCTTGACGAGCTCCTGGGCGAGCGACGTTGCCCGTGTCTCCCATTCGGTCAATTCGGTCAAATGAGTACGCCTGAACTCAGCCTCGAGCGTGGCCTTTTGCTGGTGCGCTTCGGCCAAGGCCGCCTCGTCCTGAACCAGCCGCTCCCTTTGCATGGCCAGCGACTGGACCCGCGTGACTCGCTGCTCTTCGATCTCGAGATACTGCATCCGGGCGACAAAGCCGCCTTGCAGGAGCTTCTTGAAGGCCTCGGCACGCTCAGTCAGCATGGGTACGGTGGTTTCAAGTCGCTGCACGTCAGCTTGCGTCGCGGCCATGGCGGCCTCGCGCTGCTCGACGGCCAGTTGGGCCGCCTCGAGCCGGCTCTCGTGCTCACGTCGCTGGTCTTGCAGGAGCTGCCCCTGGAGCGTCGCAAAAGCCGGGTGGACATCCACTGGCGCTTCGAAGGGTCCTCCCGCCAAGAGCGCACGTAGTCGCGTCGCCTGCGCTCGGGCGGCGGAATACTCCCGGGTCACCCGTTCCTGTTCGGCGCGGCTGGCCGTCGGATCGAGCTCGATCAAGACCTGCCCTTGGCCGACGTCCTGCCCATCGCGCACGTGAATGACCCGGACGATCCCCGCATCGAGAGGCTGGATGATCTTGGAATGGCCGCTCGGGATCAGCTTCCCGCGAGCCACCGCGACCACGTCAATCCTGCCGACGACGGCCCACCCAATCGCCGTCGAGAACACAAGGACAATGACCCACATCACCGTCCGGCCGATCGGCGATGGAGGAGATTGCTGAATCTCCAGGGCCGCGGGCAAGAATTCGCTTTCTCGTCGGCGCGGCGCCGGGCGGCGTTCCCTCACACGGAAACAGCCAGGACTTCGCGCCCGCTCTGGAGACCATGAAGATGGGCATAGGAGCCACCCAGCCTGATCAGCTCGTCGTGATTGCCTTCCTCGACGATGGTGCCCTGATCGATGACCACGATTCGGTCTGCTCTCCGCACCGTGCCCAGGCGGTGGGCGATGAGGAAAACGGTCCGGCCCGCACACATCTCGCTCAAGTTCTGCTGGATGATCCGCTCTGATTCATAGTCGAGGGCGCTCGTGGCCTCATCGAAGACGAGGATTCGCGGATCGACGACGAGCGCGCGAGCGATCGCGATGCGCTGCCGCTGGCCCCCCGACAGCGAGCAGCCGTGCTCTCCGACTACGGTGTCGTAGCCCTCGGGCAGGGTCAGGATGAAGTCGTGGGCCCCTGCGAGTTGGGCGGCCCGGACGATGGACTCAAAGGGTCGGCCGGGATCGGCCAGGGCGATATTTTCCCGAACAGAGCGGTTGAACAGAAAGTTCTCCTGAAGCACGACGCCCACCTGGCGACGTAGCCACGTCGGGTCGATCTGGGCGACGTCTATGCCGTCGATGAGGACCCGGCCGCTCTCCGGCACGTACAGCCTTTGGATGAGCTTGGCGATGGTGCTCTTACCTGAGCCCGACCGACCCACGATTCCCATGACCGTGCCGGGCGTCGCCACGAACGAGACTCGGCGGAGAGCCTCCGGGCGGTCCGGGCGATAGCGAAAGGTGACGCTCTCGAAGGTGACCTGACCGTTCAAGACCCAGGCTGCCATGTCCGGAGATCGGTGGCGCGGCTCGGCGGGCGCGTTCAGCACATCCGCCAAACGGTGAATCGAGATTCCCGCCTGCTGAAATTCCTGCCACAGCTGGACCAAGCGCAACACAGGTCCGGTCACCCGCCCCGCGAGCATATTGAAAGCTATCAGCTCTCCCACCGTCAGCTCACCGCGCATCACGAGATGGGCCCCCGTCCAGAGAATGGCGATCAGCGAGACCTTGTTGAGAAACGACCCCGCCTGCCCCGCCACGTTGCCGAGGCTGACCGCGCTCAGGCTTGCTCTCACATAGGCCGCGAGCTGTTCCTCCCATCGGCGCTGCATCTGTGGCTCGACGGACAGGGCCTTGACGGTTTGGATCCCGTTCACGGACTCAACAAGGAAGGCGTAGTTCTCGGCTCCTCGATCGAAGCGCTCGTTGAGCCGCGCGCGAAAGACGGGCGTGGCCACCGCGAAGAGAATCGCGTAGCCGGGCAGCAACCCGATCACGATCCACGTCAGATATGGACTGTAGAAGAACATGACGCCCAGAAAAATCCCGGTGAAGAGAACGTCGACGAGGAGGGTGACGGTGGAGCTCGTGAGAAACTGGCGGATGTTTTCCAGCTCGCGAACCCTGGCCACGGTGTCCCCGACGCGGCGCGCCTCGAAATACGCGAGGGGAAGGGCAAGCAGATGGCGAAAGAGCCGAGCCCCTAGCTCGACGTCGATGCGGCTCGACGTGTGATACAGGACATAGGCTCGGAGCCCGCCCAGGAGCGCTTCGAAAACCGTCAACGCCAGCATGCCCACGGACAGCACATGCAGGGTGGTTGGAGCGTTGTGGACGAGCACCTTGTCGATGACCACCTGGGTGAAGAGCGGCGCCAGCAAAGCGAAGATTTGGAGGAAGAACGAGGCAATCAGGACCTCACCGAGGAAGCGTCGGTAGCGCGCGAGGGCGGGAATGAACCAGGTAAAGCCGAACCCCCGGTCCGACGAAGGGTCCATGGCGCGGCGGGCGACGAGAATCAGGTGACCCGTCCACGATTGCTCAAAGGTCTCGCGCCGTCGAAGCGAAGGCGCGGGCTCCCGCGGGTCCTGGAGCACGACCTGCTCGCCCTCGACTCGCGCCAGCACGACGTAGTGCCCGTCCCTTGATACGGCTATGGCGGGGAGCGGGGTCGCCTCGAGCCGCTCCCAGCTGCTCGAGAGACGCGCGGCCTTGAGCCCCAAGGACTTGGCACCGCGGAGGATTTCCGTGTCGCCAAACAGCGTGGCCGGCGCGCCGAAAAGGTGCTTGAGGTGATTCGCGTCAGCGGGCAGACCCAGGTAGCGAGCCAGCAGGACCAGGCACATGAGGCCGGTGTCCAGTTCTGCGGGCGAGCCGTCTCCCGCAGACACTTCATGCTTTCGCTGCTCGCCCACGTCCCGTCGCCTAGGACGGGCGTTGCCAGTAGCCGACCAGAACCGTCTGGACGTCCTCGGGCCGCTGGTCGATAGCCTGGTCCCAAGTAAGGCCCGTGTTGTCGCTATAGCTCGCCATGGCTTGAATCAGCAGGTCTACCTGGTTGCTGAGCAGCTTGCTCCCGTCCCCTGCTTGGATCACCTCCGTCTGGCAGGCACCACCGTTGTACCAGCCTTGCACGGTGGCCCTGTCCGCCGACCCGTGAAGCGCGAGAGCCAGGCTACTGCCGGCCCGGCTCAGAACGAGGTCCAGTGGCCGCACGGGTCCGCCGAAGAGGAGCCTGTCATTGTTTCCGGCGGCGGAGTCATTCTCAGCGACGGTGTCCTGGCCCCAGCCAGGCTTGAAGACGTAGGTATCGTTTCCCGCGCCCCCGGCCAGGATATTGGCCGCGCTATTGCCGGTCAGGACATTGTCGAGCGCGTTGCCATTGCCGTTGATCATGGCGCTCCCGACCAGCATCAGGTTCTCGATGTTGGCGGGCAGCGCGTAAGTCACCGAGCTCAGGACGGTGTCCGTCCCTTTGCCGGAGGATTCGACGGCGACGTCGGCAGGATTGTCCACGAGATACGTATCGTCGCCGGCCTCGCCGTACATGGTATCGGCACCGGGGCCACCGTCCAGCTGATCGTCGCCGGCCCGGCCAAAGATGGTGTCATTTCCGCCCAACCCAACGAGAGTGTCGGCCGTGGCGTAGCCGACCAGCGAGTCGGCCCCGGGCGTGCCCGTCAGTACGTTGAGCTTGATCGCCGCCGCGTCCCACACCGTTCCATCCGCGAAGCGGATCTGCTCCACCCGGTTGTCGGCGAGATCCTGCCAGAACCAGTAGTAGACCGTGAGCTGATCGGTCGTGCCGTTGATCCGCAGCACGAGATGATCGCCATTGCGAGAGAGGGCGACGTCGATCGGCAAGACTCCCGCCGCCATCTGGATGGTGTCCGCCACTCCCGCCGTCGAGTCCGCGTCCTGGATGGTGTCCTGGCCGCTGCCGCGGCCAAACAGATAGGTGTCGCCACTGAGCCCGCCATCCATCGAGTCGTTGCCGGCACCGCCGTCCAGCGTGTCCGTTCCCGCGCCGCCATTGAGATAGTCGTCGCCGGGGCCGCCCAGCAGCGTGTCATTGCCCGTTTCGCCATAGAGCCGGTCCGCCCCGTCGCCACCCCTCAGCATGTCATCATCGGCCCGGCCGAAGACGGTGTCATTGCCGGCCAGACCATCAAGGGTGTCGGCCGTGGCATAGCCGGTCAACGTGTCAGCCCCAGGCGTCCCCGTCACCACCTTCGCCTTGATCGTGGGCGTATCCCACACCGTTCCGTCGGCAAAGCGGACCTGCTCGACCTGGTTGTCGGGCAGATCCTGCCAGAACCAGTTGTAAACGGTGAGCTGATCGCTCGTGCCATTGATCGAGAGGACGAGATGATCGCCGTCGCGCTTGACGGCGACGTCACTCGGCCTCAGATCAGATGCGAGCTGGATGGCGTCGATCACTCCCGGCATCGTGTCCGCATCCTGAATCGTGTCCTGTCCGCTCCCACGGCCGAAGAGATAGGTATCGGGCCCACGGCCACCATTCATCGAATCATTGTCGGCTCCACCATCGAGCCGATCCGCACCGGTACCGCCATCGAGATAGTCGTCCCCGACCTCTCCACTGAGGGCATCGTCGTCGGACCCACCGTAGAGCTGGTCGTTTCCGGCGCCGCCCCGCAGGCTGTCGTCCCCCGCCTCCCCGTCGAGGCGATCCGCCCCGGGACCACCATCGAGTGTGTCGTTACCCCCTCGGCCCGAAATGACGTCGTTGCCCCCGAGACCGCTGATGCTGTCGGGCGTCTCGTAACCGATCAAGGTGTCCGGCCCACCCGTCCCCTGGATCAGGATGTTCTTGACCTGGAGGAGGTCCCACACGGTGCCGTCGGCGAACACAATCGCTTCCATTTCGTTGGCGGGGCTGAATTGTCCGAACGCGTAGTAGACCGTCAGCTGATCCGTGGTTCCCTTGATGCCAAGTACGAGATGATCGCCCTCGCGTCGGACGGCAATATCGCTCGGCGCGATGCCCGCCCCCAGGCGGATGACATCGGATGCCCCGGTGATATCCCCATTCTCCTGAATGGAGTCCTGCCCGCTGCCGCGACCAAAGAGGTAGACATCGTTACCCTGATGGCCTTGCATGCTGTCGGAGCCTGGTCCCCCATCCAGGAGATCCGCCCCGGGTCCGCCGGTGAGCACGTCGGTCCCGTCGCCACCGCGCAGCACGTCATCCCCGGCGCCCCCGCCCAGCTGGTCATTGCCCGCTCCCCCGAGCAGCGCATCGTCGCCGGCCTCCCCGAACAGGAGATCGTCCCCGTCGCCGCCTTCCAGCCGATCAGCTCCGTTACCGCCGTACAATTGATCGCTGCCGACGCCACCCACGACGACGTCATCGCCGTCTTGGCCCCACAGCGTGTCGGCCCCTTCATCGCCATACAGCGCGTCGGGGCCCTCAGCGCCTCTCAGCACGTCATTGCCGGTCCCGCCACGCAGCGCGTCGTCGCTCAGTGTCCCTGACAGCACATCGGGGCCGCTCGTGCCGAGGATGAAATTGCTCCGGAGCGAGTCGAACACCCATCCGAGCGAGGGATCCTGCGACACGAAGGCGTCGCGGAACGACCAGTAGTCAAGCATGCCCTCGGTTGCAAACGTGCGCAGCCCGCGCGCGAACTCGGCCAGATCTGCCTGGGCGGCAACAGCATCGACGACGAGCCGGTGCTGAAGCTCGGCCGTGACGGCACTGAGGTCAGCCTTCAATCCCCTCGTCTCGTCCCAGATGAAGCCGATGCGATCATAGAGGTCAGCCAGATGCGTCTGGGCCATGAGCCCTGCGTGTACGAGGCCCTTCAGATTCGCGTAGGCCTCTTTCAGGATTGGCGCGGAGGTGTGATATGGGTCCGTGGCGCCGCCGTAACCAAGATAGCCTCTGCCCATGAAGGCCTCGAGCACCGCTACCTGCCTGGCATCCATGAGGGGGCCCCGGCCGGCGGGGTTGATTCCGTCGCTCCCCGTCCAGCGGAACAGGATCTGATCCACGAGCCCACCACGCTGATTCGGATCACTCGAATTCGTGAACGATTCGACGAGGCCCTTCAATGTTCCGCTCGCATCGCGCACCATCGCCTGGTGCAGGCTATGAGTCGTCCCGTATCCGGGGAAGTCGGGCAGGGCCGCGACATCTGCGGGAACGTTGAGCAGGGACGCTGCGGTGCTGTGCAGCGGATCAGCTTGGAACCAGACATCCTCAGCCGCTCCCGTTGTACCGTCAACCCGTGTGAAGCTGCCGATCTGCTTGTGTGCGTTCCCCTGGGTGTCCACCGTCGTGGCGTTGACGTATGCGGTGTTGATGGCCGTGAGCCCGTGATCGCTCAGCAAGGTGATCTCATCCGGCTCGCTCACCCCATCATCATTGCTATCGCGCCAAATGCGGAGGTTGGACCACAGCGCATCGTTGGCGTCGATCCGGCCATCCGCATTGCCGTCCCATGAGGCCAGCGCCGCGAAGCCATTGGCCGCCACGCCACCCCCTCGCAGAGGAGTCCGGTTCCCGAAGAGCTCGGACCCACCATCGATGTGACCATTGCTATCCCGGTCCCACACGAGGAACCCATCGCCCGATCCTGCCCAACCGCTCCGTTCTTTGAACCCGTCGCCATTGTGGTCAAAGGGCACGCCATCCGTGGCCGGCGTCGTTTCCACGCCGTCCCCGTCCAGGTCGAGCACGATGGGCGAGACGATCTGCTCCGCGTGGTCGAACTTGTCGCTGATAGCTCCGATCGTCTGATCGATCCACGACCCGGGAACAGACAGGGCGCGCGGCCCTGTCAGCTGGTCGGTCAATTCCGACTGAGGGTCGAGCGACAGCAGATCGGATGGCAGCGCCTGCTTTCGGTCCAGCACCTGCTTCCAGGACCACACCGTTCCGTCTCCAAACCGAACCAGCTCGATTCTCGAGACCGCCTCATCGTCCCAGCTCGGCACCCCATCTTCAATCCAGAGAGTCCCGCCACTCTGATTTCCGCCATCTGTCCCGTTGATACGGAAGACAAGATCGTTTCCGGACTGGAACACTTCTACCTGATCGGGGGTGATCGACGGATCGAGCTCGATTGTATCCACCTCATCGGCACTGGGGGTCAGGTCCTGATCCCATAGCCAATCATTGCCGGCTCCGTCGACGCCATAGGTATCGCTTCCACTGCCACCACGCATGGCATCGTCGCCCGGGCCGCCGTCTAGCCTGTCGTTGCCGCGCCCGCCCTCGAGGCCGTCGTTTCCCGGACCCCCGATGAGCTTGTCGTTCCCGTGCCCGCCGTCCAGCTTGTCGTTTCCAGGCCCGCCATAGAGCTGGTCATGGTGACCGGCGCCCACGAGGGCATCATCACCATCTCCGCCAACCATGAGATCAGGCCTGTCGCTACCGGCGAGTTGCTCACTCGCAAATCCGCCAATCTGAATCAACGTGCCGCGCTCAAAATCGGCCGTCCGTCCGTCAATGAATTTCAAGGTGCCCGAACCATCCGCTTTCTCGTCGATGCTCTCGAGCTCGAGTGATGGGCCGACTTCAAGAATTAGCCTCGCCCCTCCATCCACCAGCCCTTGGATGCGCTCAACCGAGCCGGCGGTAGCCACAAGGTTGGGTGCCCCGTCTCGGTCGAGGCCCACAAGCATTCCTTCTGTCGAACCTTCCGCTGGCACCGTCAAGAGGGATGCGGGCTGCCCCGGTTCGCCCGCCAGCAAGACGTAGGCCTTCCCGAGTCGCTCCAGGTCGATCTCCGCGGTGGGGTCGATCAATCTGTCGCTGGCGTCACGTAGACTGAGGAACGCACTTGACAGGGCCGAAGCATTGTCCGGAGTGTCCCGCGTCGGATCAATCTGCAAGGGCGGCAATGGGTCCGTCCCCGGAACCGTGTCAAGCTTTGCTTGGTACTCGTCCAGCGCATGGAAGGCAGCGATCGCTCCGGCCAGATAGAGCGGACGGGTCGGGAAGAGGACAGAAGTCACCACGTCCAGAAGCCGCCATATTGGTCCTTGCTCGCCGATCTGGACGACCTGCCCGATCTGAGACTTGATCGTAGCGATGGGATCGCCTGCGTTGACAATGTTCAAGATGGAGGGCGCGTAACTGGACAACGGAGACACGAATCCTGCCTCGCCGGCAACAGTTGCCGCTCCGAGAGCGCCGAATGTAACTCCGTATGCGTTGATGAACCCTTGATCGATGAGGTAGGGTACGGACAGTTGAACACCGAGTCCTCCCAGGGAGTGACCCGTCATGGCGATCTGAACATCCTTGGGTTGATCGCGAGTAACGGCGTCGAGAAAAAGTCGGAGTTGATCGTTATACAGCTGTGGGAAGTTGTTTCCCAACACCGCCCCATCAGTATCGAGACTCCCGCCGCCATTGAATTGCGTTCCTGCAACTGCCACCGCGATGCGGGTTGGATCCAAGTTGTTCTGGTAGGCCACTGCCTTGAGTCCGGACTCGGGATCAAAGGCTGTCCTGATTACAACCCAACCGGCCGGTACTCTGGTCGCGCTGTCGTATGCGTGTGCATTGAGCTCTATGAGTTCTTTCGCATCGACAACAGTCGGGGAGTAACCCATAGAGACCTCCTAAATTAGTAAGGTGATCAGCGTTCCGCGCGTTCGAGACCGGAAAGCTCCCAGAGTGTAATCTCAGAACCCCCGACGGCAACGATGATGGTCCCATCAGGGCTAACTCCGAGGCGATCGACACTGTGCCGATGGTCGGTAAGTACAGCCACTGTTACGCGACTACTGGCATCCAGAAGATAGACAGACCGGCGCAATGCCATGGCCAGATAGCGCGAGTTTGGTGAAAAGGACAAACCATAGATGGTGTAGGGTTTCGACGGCTCCAGCATTTGCACCAATTCTCCGGTGACTGCATTGAAGAAACCTAAGCGCGTACCCTCACCAACAGCTACCTGCTGACCGTCAGGACGAAATGCAATGCTCGGATACCCGACCTCTATTCCCGTCCGGAGACTGACCCATTGCGTCAGTACACGGCCACTAGGTACGTCATAGACGAGGATCTCGTTGCCGATGGTCCCGATGAGCCGAGCGCCGTCTGGGCTGAAGGCCACTTGGGCTGCATTAGGCGCTAGAGCTCCAACACGACGCCAAGTCATGCCGTCCTTGGCATAGAAGGCCAACCCGCCTGTGTAGCTCACAGCGAGATGTCGAGCATCTGGACTGAATGCAATTGCCCGGACGCCGAACGATCCAATTTCCTGCGTTTCGTCGACAAGATTTTGCACCCACGCGCTGGATTGCCCGTCCCACACACTCACGACGTATCGGCCCGGGCCTGTCGGCATGGGCTGATCCGGGCCGCGCCCGATCATCCCGCGCGCCACCGCCAAATAGCGGCCGTCCGGGCTATAGGCAAGGCCATGAGTGCCGCCCATCTGATCCGCCGGTCCGGGCAATCGTTGACCAGTGCGCACATCCCAGACGCTCATCCGTTTGTCCAGCAGACCACCCACAGCGAGTCGTTGGCTGTTGGGCGCCCAGGCCATGACGTTGGCATAGCCCGGCGCATCGAGCACAATCCTTCGCACTGCTTTGACCTTCACCATGGCCTCCCGTTGCTTGACGTCCTGAGCTGCGACCAGCCAATCCGCGCTATCAAGTCGTAGCCAGCGAGAGCCTTCAGGAGAAATGTGGACGATCAGCGACACGACACCCAGCGATACTGCGGCGACTGCTCGCGTCTCGCGCCGTGCCAGGAGACCGGCCCACGGGCGGTCGGATTTTTCGGGCCGAGGTGAGTCCGTACGGGCTTTCATGCGCGCAAACTAAGCCGCGCAAATGCCAGCCGTCAACGTGAAATGTTTGATACGCGCAGATGTTGGTCTACGGATCGATAGTCAGACCAAGCTGCTTACCTGCTCTCGCGAGAAGATCTGCGCGGCCGGTACATGCGGTCGTCGTAGCGGAACTCGCGCTCGATGGCCATCCGGACCGCGGCAAACTCATGGTGGGCCGGGTTGACGACCGCGTTCTTCTCCTCGGGCACGAGGGCGGAGGGGACATAGAGGACGAGCGAGCGGAGCTCCTTCGCCCAGGCGGTCCCGAAGGTCATGCTGCCGGGCGTGGCGGGCACGCGCGGCCAGTCGCGCGGCAGCTGGGCCAGGGCGGGCGTCTCGGCGGAATGCTTGTCCGGCAGCTCGATCCGGACCAGCACC
>DASYTI010000025.1 GCA_036002485.1 Candidatus Methylomirabilota bacterium
CGAGTTCGTGCTGCCCTTCGAGCTTCTGGCCGTCCTGCTGCTCGTCGGGCTCCTCGGCGCGCTCTATTTCGCGAGGCCTGAAGAGTAGGCATGGGACTCGGCGCCTACCTGACCCTGGCAGCGCTGCTCTTCGCCATCGGCCTCTTCGGCGTCATCACCCGGCGGAACACCATCGGCATCCTCCTCGGCATCGAGCTCATGCTCAATGCCGTCAACATCAACCTGGTCGCCTTCGCGCGCTTCAACGCGGACGTGGTGGGGATGATCTTCACCGTCTTCACCATCTGCATCACGGTGGCGGAGGTCGCGCTCGGGCTCGCCATCACCATCCTGATCTTCCGGATCCGCCGCACCGTGGTAGCCGATCACCTGGACTTGCTCAAAGGATGAGGCCACCCTCATGAGCAATCCGGCCATCCTCGCCCTGACCGCCCTGCTGTTGCCCGCGGTGGCCTTTCTCGTCCTCGCCGTGGTGGCGCCCCTTCGCCGCCGCGGGCGCGCCGCCGGATATCTGTCGATCATCTTATCCGCCGCGGCCCTGGTCGCCGCCGTCGCCGCCTGGCGGGTGAGCGCGGCCGGCGGGTTTTCGGAACGGCTGTTCAGCTGGATCCCCGCCGAGGCGGGCCCGCTCGCCGTGGTCGGCGTGCTGGCCGACGGCGACTCCACGCTGATGCTCATCCTGGTGGCCCTGATCTCTTTCCTGGTCCAGGTCTACTCGCTGGGCTATCTCTCCGACGAAACGCTGCCCTCGCTGGGCCGGTACTACACCTACCAGTCGCTGTTCGCCTTCTCGATGATGGGCCTCGTGCTCGCGCCGAACTTCGTCCAGCTCTTCATCTGCTGGGAGCTCGTGGGGCTCTGCTCCTATCTGCTGATCGGCTACTGGTACACGCGGCCCGAGGCCGCCCGCGCCGCCGTCAAGGCCTTCTGGATCACCAAGGCCGGCGACACGGGCATGCTCGTGGGCATCGTGCTCCTCTGGTACCAGACGGGCACCTTCGACTTCCTCCAGCTCCTCCAGCTCGCGGATACGGGGCTCATCCCGCTCGAGGGCCTCGGCGTCATCACCTTCTGCATCTATCTGGGCGCGGCCGGCAAGTCGGCCCAGTTCCCGTTCCACGTGTGGCTGCCCGATGCCATGGAGGGTCCCACGCCCGTCTCGGCCCTCATCCACGCCGCGACCATGGTCACGGCCGGCGTCTATCTGCTCACCCGCATGGTGTGGCTCTTCAGGCTCACACCGGATGTCATGGAGATCATGGCCTGGAACGGCGCCTTCACCGCGCTTCTGGCCGCGGTGCTCGCGTGCGTCCAGACGGACATCAAGCGCGTGCTCGCCTACTCCACGGTCTCCCAGCTCGGCTACATGATGACGGCCATCGGCGCGGGCTTTGCCTCGGCGGGCTTCCTGCACCTCCTTACTCACGGCATCTTCAAGGCGCTTCTCTTCCTCGGCGCCGGCGCCGTCATTCACGCCGTGGCCACCAATGACATCTTCCAGATGGGCGGGCTGGGGCGGAAGATGCCGCAGACGACCATCGTCTTCGTCGTGGGCGCCCTCTCTCTGGCCGGCATCCCGTTCTTCGGCGGCTTCTTCTCCAAGGAGGAGATCCTCGGCGCCACCCTGGCCGGCGGCTTTCCCGGCGCCTTCGCCGTGCTCCTCTTCACGGCCTTCCTCACCGCTTTCTACATGTTCCGCGTGATCTTCATCGCCTTCGCGGGGGCGCCCGCGCCTGCGTATGGCTTTGCTGAGAGCCACGTCCACGACGCGCCGCCGTTCATGGCCCTGCCGCTCTGGATCCTCGCCGTGCTGGCGGTGGGCGTGGGCATCTTCCTCCCCTTCGTGCACTGGGAGTCCGAGTTCGAGGCGCATCACTGGATCACCTACGCGGCCATCACGGTCGCGGTGCTGGGCATCGCCCTCGCGTATCTCGTCTACCAGCGGCGCGCCATCAGCGCCGATGCGCTCGGAAGAATCTTTACGCCTATCCGCGTGGCCGCCCTCCACCGCTTCTGGCTCGATGACCTGTTTGCCGGGATCTATCGCGGCATCATGCTCCGTCTCTCTCGCGCGGTCGGATGGGTGGATCGCTATCTCGTGGACGGCGTGCTCAATGTGCTCTCGGCCTGGACCATCATGGCCGGCGACCGTCTCCGGCGCATCCAGACCGGCCAGCCACAGGACTATGTCTACGGCGTCGCTCTCGGAGTCATCGCCCTCCTCGTCTGGATGCAGTGGCCGCGCTGATGCGGGTCCCCGTCCTCTCCATCATCACGTGGGCGCCCTTCATCGGCGCCGTGCTCATCATGTTCCTCGCGCGCCACCGGCCGCTGCTCGTCCGCTGGCTGGCCCTGCTCTCCACCGGCACCTCGTTCGTGCTCTCCCTGGGCATCTACTGGGCCTTCGATCGCTC
Source organism: Candidatus Methylomirabilota bacterium (assembly GCA_036002485.1). NCBI lineage: Bacteria > Methylomirabilota (SeqCode) > Candidatus Methylomirabilota bacterium. The sequence goes on from DASYTI010000025.1 coordinate 2,415, forward strand.
ACCGGCCGACGCGCAGTTCTTCCAGTTCTACGAGGAGCTGCCTCTGGTCCCGCCGCTCGGCATCAACTACCAGGTCGGGGTGGATGGCATGAGCCTGCTCATGGTGCTCCTGACCAGCATCATCATCTTCGCGGGCGTCTTCGCCTCCTGGACGATCAAGGAGCGCAGCCAGGAGTTCTACGCCCTCCTCCTCGTGCTGGTGACGGGCGTCTACGGCGTCTTCGTCTCCCTCGATCTCTTCGTGCTCTTCCTCTTCTACGAGATCGCCGTGCTCCCCATGTACCTCTTGATCGGCATCTGGGGGACATCGGCCGAGATCCGGCCCCAGGGCATCTTCGGCTGGGCGCTCCGGCGGACGGGCGTGGGCACCAAGGAGTACGCGGCCATGAAGCTGACCCTGTACCTGCTCTTCGGGTCGGCCTTCATCCTCGTGGGCATCCTCGCCCTCTATGTCGCCGCGGGGTCGTCTACCTTTTCCTTCCTCGAGATGGAGGGGATCCAGTTCGATCGGGGATTGCAGTCCTGGGTCTTCCTCGCCTTCTACGTGGGCTTCGGCATCCTGGCGGGCATCTGGCCGCTGCACACCTGGTCGCCCGACGGCCACGCCTCGGCGCCCACGGCGGTCTCCATGCTCCACGCGGGCGTGCTCATGAAGCTGGGCGCCTATGGCGTGGTCCGCCTGGGTCTGGGCCTCCTGCCCGACGGCACGCAGGAGTGGGTGTGGCTCGTGGGCGCCATCGCCTGCGTCAATATCGTGTACGGCGCGCTCAGCGCCATGGCCCAGACCGATCTCAAGTACGTCATCGCCTACTCCTCCGTCTCGCACATGGGCGTGGTCATGCTCGGCATGGCGACCTTGACGGAGACCGGCCTCAATGCCTCCGTCTTCCAGATGTTCGCCCACGGCATCATGACGGGTCTCTTCTTCGCCCTCGTCGGCCTCGTCTACGAAAAGGCGCATACGCGCGCGATCTTCTCGATGGGCGGCTTCGGCCAGATGATGCCGGGCATCGCCACGGCCTTCACGGTGGCCGGTCTGTCCTCCCTCGGGCTGCCCGCCACGGCCGGTTTCGTGGCCGAGTTCATGACCTTCCTCGCCTCGTGGCAATCGGCGCAACCGTGGTGGCTCTTCCCCGCGGTGATCGGCGCCTTCCTGACCGCCGTCTACGTGCTCCGCGTCACCAAGCAGATCTTCTGGGGGCCCAGGCCCGCCGATCCGCACTTCCAGCACCTGTCTGATGCCCAGGGACCGGAATGGGTGGCTCTGGTCCTCCTGACCGCGACGCTCGTCCTCTTCGGGGTGGCCCCCGGCATCGCCATCGGGCCGGTGGACACGGCCACCGTGCCCCTGCTCCTTCGCCTGGGGGGCATACCGTGACGGCCGTCCCCCTGATTCCCGGCATGGCCCTGGAGATCGGTCTCGCCATCGTCATCCTGGTGGTCCTGCTCGGCGGCCTCACCTTGCGCGGGCCTGACAAGCGGCGGATCGGCGTGGTGGCCGCCGTCGGGCTCGTGATCCTGCTGGGCCTGGCCTTCCGCGTCGAGCCCGGCTCCGTGCTCTTCCGCGGCACCTTCGTCCAGGACGAGCTGGCGATCTTCTTCAAGCGCCTCTTCCTCGTGGCCACGCTGCTGGGCGTGCTTGCCTCGCTCAATCTGCGGGCGGAGACCTTCGCGCGCCGGGCCACCGAGTACTACGTGGCCATGCTCGCCTCCCTGCTCGGCATGTTCGTGCTCGCCTCGGCGCGCGAGCTCATCCTGCTCTTCGTGGCCTTCGAGCTCATGTCCATCCCGCTCTACGTCCTCTCGGGCTTCCGCAAGCGGGAAGGCGAGGCGGTGGAGGCCGCCCTCAAGTTCTTCCTGATCGGCACCGTCTCCTCGGCCTTGATCGCCTACGGGCTGTCCTTCATCTACGGCATCGCCTTGACCACGGACCTGGCCGGCGTGGTGACGGCGCTCCAGGACGGCCACCCGCTGCTGATCCTGGGCATGATCCTCACGCTGGGAGGCCTGGGCTTCAAGATCGCGGCCTTTCCCTTCCACATGTGGGTGCCCGATACCTACGAAGCCGCGAACACGCCCTTCGTGGCCTGGCTCTCCGTGGCGCCCAAGGCCGCGGGCTTCGTCGTCATGTTCCGTCTCTACCTCGAGGGCGTGGGCAATCCCGTGCTCCTCTGGGTGCCCGTCATGACGGGGCTGGCCGCCGTCACCATCGTGGCGGGCAACCTGATGGCCATCCCGCAGCAGAACATCAAGCGGCTCCTCGCCTACTCGGGCATCGCGCACATCGGCTACATGCTGGTGGGCTTCGCCGCCGTGTCGGCCTCGGGCGTGGCCATGATGCTCTTCTATCTGGTCGCCTACCTCTTCGGGAACATGGGCGCGTTCTTCGTGGTCGAGGCGGTGGCGCAATCGGACGGCTCCGAGGCCATCTCCGCCTACAGGGGGCTGGCTCAGCGTTCGCCCGTGCTCGCGCTGTGCATGCTGCTCTTTCTCCTATCGCTGGGCGGGATTCCCTTCGTGGCAGGCTTCTGGGCCAAGCTTTACGTCTTCTGGGCGGCCGCGGAGCAGGGGATGTACTGGCTGGTGCTGCTGGGCGCGCTCCTGACCGTGGTGGCGCTTTTCTACTACCTGCTGGTCGCCAAGCGCATGTACATCGACGCCCCCGAGCGGACGGAGCCGGTGCCGGTGCCGCGGCTCCTGGGCTTCTGCATCTTCGTCTGCGCGGCCGGCGTCGTGGTCATGGGCCTCTACCCCAAGCCCGTGGTGATGGCCGCGCTCCGCGCCGCCTCAGGCCTCTTCTAGCGACCTGAGCGCGGATGGCGACGGGTCAGACGCCTCGAACTCCCAGAGTCCCTCAACGGCTGTCAGGCGGCCCCACGCGGGCGAGGGCAACGCGATAGAACTCATGCCCGCGCATCTTGCGTGCCGCGTCTCTGTAGTAGAGCTCCCGGTACTCCGCGGCGCCTCGATCGCTCTCTAGGGACAGGCCGCGTGTGGCAAGGAACCCCGGCAACTTGCTCGGCTCCATTCCGAACGTCAGCGTCTCGCCGACTTTTGCAAGAGAAGCGAAAAGCCTTTCCGTACCGATGAAGGCGCCTGGCCTCCTTAGCACGTCGAGGTGAACATACGTGAAGAGGAGCAGGCTGCCGGACGATGCGCGCGAACACCATCGTAGAGTGGTGTCGACGGCGGCTTCCGTGAGGTAGTTGGTGACGCCTTCCCAGAGAAAGAACGTGCGCGTCGACTCGCGGTAGCCAGCCGCGAGCATGGCCGCCTCCAGGTCGCGCTGGTTGAAGTCGGTGCCCACGAACCGAACGTGGGTCGGCACGGCGGAAAGCGCGCGCGCCAGCGCCTTTCGTTTGGTTGTCTGTGTATCTGGGTGGTCGACTTCGAAGACGGTGATGCCGCCCAAGCCAGGCAGGCGGTACGCTCGAGAGTCGAATCCCGCGCCAAGGATGACGAGCTGCTCGGGGTGTTCTCCAAGGGAGGCCGCGATCGTATCGTCGATGAGCCTGGTGCGCGCGACCACGGAGGAACGGACGCCCGGCCAGCGGGTGTCGATGAACCATGGCGGGAACTTCCGAAGAACGGGAAGGCCGGCAAGTCGGGCGACGAGAGCGAACGGCCAGGTCAGGAAGGCTCGAGCAAGGGGATCTGTGAAAAGCCGTTGGCGCTCGGGGAGAGACGACTCGAGCGCGCGGAAGAGCGCGTTGTGTTCCGCGGTACGACTGGCGTGCCCTTCCCGCATGGACTCACCGCTTTTCGCTCAGGGCCGCACGGCGGGCGGGCTGCCCCGCTCAGCCCCGAGGCCGCGCGGAGCTCAGAATTCCGGCCAGGTCGCCCACGTCGATGAGCCGCGTCGTCCGCGTATTCCAGGCGACGCCGTACCAGACGTCATCGGTGCCGGACCAGCGCCGGATTTTGATCGTATAGGTCTCGCCCGGAATGGCGCGAAATTCGGCGATCTCGTAGCTATTGTCGTACGAGCCGCTGTACCCGACCAGGTTCCCTGCGCTGTCATACACCTTCAGGTCCAGGTCCAATGTGAGCACCGAGGCGATCGGGAGGGTCAGGCCGAAGATGTTCCACTCGATGACGTCAGAGTCCCAGGCGAGCGCAACCTTCACGGTCGTACGGCCGAAGAAGATCCGGCCGGGCACCGAGATGCGGTAGGAGAAGGTCGTCTCGCCGTTGCTGCCGATGTCTCTCGATCGCAGCGTGCCCACGTCCCATCCCCGGGCGGCGGGGGTGTTGTTGCGTCCCTTGCGCTGCTCGGCAATACGTACGGCGTTCAGCGTGTTCAGCGCCCCTGTCCCGTCCAGACCGTCGCCGCCGCTGCTCAGGTCACTCCACCAGGTGCCGGCGTCGGGATTGAGCTTCGCCGACGCGAGGTGGATAGCCCGGCAGCCTTCCGGCCAGGACTTGAGGGTACCGTTCACTTCCTGCACGCACGCGGTCGCACCGGCCACGGCGGGTGCGGCCATGCTCGTCCCGCTCAGCGTGAGGCCGACCGCCGCGACCCCCATGCCGTTCGCGGCGATCTCGGGGAGCTCCCGGTCTCCGTGATCGGTGTTCGGATTGCGAAACACCGTGTCACTTGCCATCCCGTTGGCGGAGTCGTTGTGGTTGGCGACGGTGAGACGATTGTACCCCTTGTGGTTGACGAACTCGGTGTCGGCGCCGTTGCCCGCCGCCTCGCAGATTGTCGGGTACGGCCAGTTGAGGGCGAGCCAGTCCTTGTAGATGTCGTCGAAGGACAGGTCACTATCCGTTTGTTCCGGGCCTCGGTGGAAGCTCTGGCTGATGACCGTACAGCCTCGATCCTGTGCCGCCCAGCGGATCGCGTCGAGGTCCTTGTCGTTGGCGGAGTGGAGCAGACAGTCGGGGGCGTGACCGTGGGGTTTGCCGCTCTCGCGGTTCTTGATGATCCCGTGCGTGTGTCGGGAATGCTGAGACGTTGCCGGGTCGGTGCGGTAGCGGGCCGTGATCCGCAGGTCGGTCGTGTCGTCGGGACCGTTCTCGTACACGGCCACCTTCACGCGGGAACCGGTGTATCCAAGGGCATGCGCTTCATCGGACTGGGCGATGGCGATCGAGTCTGAAAGATCCTCGAAGCCTTCGCGTTCGTACAGGAAGATCATTGATACGTCCTGAGCGTCAGCCAGGCGCCGTATCGTTTGGCGGTCCAGCTCGGCAAAGATGACCGGCGCCGCCTCGTCTGCCCGCACGTTCCTGGCCACCGCCGCCAGCCCGTACTGCTCCACGAAGCGTCGCGCCTGCTCCGAGAACGCTTTCCGGGCGCCCGCCTCCCCCGCTGGCATCTTCCCCGTCTCCCGGCGGTCGTTCTTCACCGGCTTGACGAAGGAGCCGGCGCGGAGCCAGATGGCAACGCTCAGCGGCTCGGTCCCGCCACCGGTGACGCGCTCGTGCAGGTTTGGCTGCAGCTTGCCGTAGCGGTCCAGCCGCGCCTTCATCACCTGTGCCCGCACCTGGTTGAAGTCCACGGGCCTGCCCGTCCGGTCGTAGGCGGCTTCCCAGGGCTTTCCGTTGGCGCGCTGGGTCCCTTTCATGAGCTCGTAGGTCGCGCCTTCACCCAACGGAGCGCGCCGAATGCTGTCCCCGTGCACCGCCACGCGCGAGTAAGACTCCACTCTCACATCCTTCGGAAACGGCGCCTTTGAATCGACGACGAAGAACGGCAGTTCCAGATCGGCGTCGATCCGCTGATTCTTGGGCGTGTAGAGATCGCTCACGTACAGCGTGTTCCGCCCGGCGGAGAACGAGTCATCGATCTTGACCACGACTCGACGCCCCTGATCGCTCGTCACGGGCTTGGCGCGCATCTTGTGGAGACGAAGACCCGAGGCGAGGGCGCGTTCGTCGATGGGCAGTCTCGACTCGAGCACGATCTCGGATCCACGAGGGACGATCTCGAAGGCGCGGATGTTTGTGGAGACGGTTTCCCGTCGACCGGCCTGTTTCCGCAATCGTTGAGCTGTCACGTGAATGTCCTTTCTTCTGGCCTGGCGGCAATGCTGGATACCCTCAGAATGCTGGATACCCTCAGAAGGATAGAGGCGAGTGTGGCCATCGCGACCGCCCTCGGACACCAAGTGATCCTGCGCCGCCGCAGGGTCATGGTCAAGGGGCGGGCGGAGGGCGAAAACCGGCCGGGAGCGCGTTCGAGGGCGCGGTCCCAAGCAGGGTCTGCTCGAATCGACGCTGGTCGTCCCCTCGATGTTTCGGCCGGCTGGCGCCGCGCTTGAAGGTCACGATGTTGCCGTAGGCGAGCCACACCTCTCCGGAGTCGCAGCGGATGGCGGCACCGCGGTAGCCGAGTGGAGGTGGAGACGGGGGCGCGATCTTGCTCGGGGGGAGCTGCTGCCAGATGCCCTTCAGGGTCTCGAGTTGTTCGTTGTCGAGCTCCCACTCGGGGTCGGGGCGGCCAGAGTAGATCAAGGCAGTAGCGGTGCAATGGGCCTTTCTCATCGGATCTTGATGTGTCCGTGCATCACGACCATGAAGGTGCAGAACTGAGTGTACATGCCGCGGTCAGCCGTGCGCGGGTCAGGAATGAGGTTGGTGCTATTGTCGACGTTGATGACGGGCGTCGTTCCTGGTTTGTGGCTCCAATAGCCGTTGCGCCCTTTGCGGTACCAGTGGAAGTCGATGCCGGGTGCGATGACCAGAGCGACGAGATGACCTTCGCCGGGGCATCGATTGTTCGCGAAGGGCCGCGCGATGAGCCCGTCGGCGATGGCCGCTGGCCTGACCGACGCGCAGGTGAGCTGCGTGTACATCGCGCCGGCGGCCGCGCCGGGCTGTGAACCGCCCGGAATCTGGTGGAACGTGTCGGTGCGGTAGTTCGAGGCGTAGTTGTAGCAGTTGTTTCGAAGTTGCCTTTGGCCGCCGTCGTTCCACCAGGCCGGTTCGTAGAGCGGCGCGCAGCGGCAACGGATTCTGACCGGCCATCGGACCTTGTGGGGGCGTGGCCAGCGGTGCCGGAGGTCGCGGAAACGGTCGATCTCTTTGCGCAGGATGCTCGGGAAGTCTCTTCCGAGCTTGAGCCGCCTGAGGAGATCGGTGCTGCCGCAGATGAAATCCTCGAGCGCTTGATCCGCCGTACGGATCGGGACGCGCGGCCGTGCCCCGACCTCCTCGATGAGGAGACCACGATAGCCGAGGGTGGGCACGGGCGGTAGATCAGCCTCGCGCTTCCCGGCCCTGCGCGCAGCTCTGAGCAGGGCGATTGCTTCGCGTGCGGGTCTGCCTGAAAGCTCGATGACGGGGTTGGGGCGTCCGCTGAAGATGTCGATGGTGATTCGCAGCGTTGGCATGTGCGCCTCCTTTTGCGACTTGCGCGTCCGAAGTTTGCCTCCTGCCCTTTCCAGCTGCGATACTTGTGCGCGCCGCGCCGAACCGACTCATCTTCCCACGAATGTCTTTCAGACAGTCGAGAAGGACTCATTGAATTCATTCTGCCCTGACGGTTGTGGATACGCGTCGCGGCGCTCAGGATGCCCTACTAGACTTGACGGTCTCGATGAGGCACCATACGCTTCGCAGTACCGCCGTTGGCCCCTGTGGTCTGACGAGCCCTACTTGAGGAGGCCACCCATCGCACGCACGTTGCTCGACAAGGTATGGGAAGCGCACACGGTCCGCACGCTGCCGTCCGGCCAGACCCAGCTCCTGATCGGCCTCCACCTCATCCACGAGGTGACGACGCCGCAGGCCTTCCAGATGCTCAAGGAGCTGAAGCTCAAGGTGCGCATGCCGGAGCGGACCTTCGGCACGCTCGACCACATCATCCCGACGACCGACCAGACCCGCCCCTACGCCGACCCCATGGCGGAGGACATGGCGGCGCAC